>JAMWCA010000024.1 GCA_023819545.1 Candidatus Omnitrophota bacterium | reverse complement strand
AAGAACTTATATGTTTTTATGTGTGGTGAAAATAATGGTAAAAGATTTGCAGAACAATTAAGAGAAAGTGGAATTCAACTTGGTTGGCCTGTCCGACTTGTCCCTTTTGGTCCTGATATTTATCAAGTCGTATTTTCACTTGGTTTTGCTGTAAGGGCTGCTATGAGTTTTGGTGGAATTGAACCAGGTGATTACAGAAGAATTTTAATTTATAATAAAGATAGAATTTTTGCTTTTGTTCTTGCTTTTGGTTATGTTAATGAAGAATGGTATGCAAATGCAGCAGGAGCAATAAATTTTGGGTTCCCAACAATTGCGGATACTCCAATTCCACAAATTTTACCAACTGGGATATGTACTTATGAACATGTTGTTTCAAATATTCCACATTCTGAAATTGTTTCAAAAGCAGTTGAAGTAAGAGGTTTAAAAGTAACCGTAACAAAGATTGACTTACCTGTTCCTTATGGTCCTGCATTTGAAGGAGAAAGAGTAAGAAAAGAAGAATTATATGTTGAAATTGGTGGAGGTAGGAGTTTATCATGTGAATGGACAACAAGTTTACCTTTAGACCAAGTTGAAGATGGAAAAATAGAAGTTATAGGACCAGAAATAGATGATATTCCAGAAGGAAGTGCTGTCCCTATGGCAACTGTTGTCCAAGTCGCAGGAAGAGAAATGCAGGGAGATTTTGAACCAATACTTGAGAGACAAATTCATGACTATATTAACTATATAAACGGAGTTATGCATATAGGTCAAAGAGATATTGTATGGATAAGAATAAGTAAAAAAGCAAAAGAGAAAGGACTTAAATTCAGACATCTTGGAGTAGCAATTCATGCAAAATATCATGAGGTTTTTTCAAATATACTTGATAAAGTTCAAGTTAAAATTTATACAGAAGAAGATAAAGTTAAAGAAATCCTTGAAAAAGCAAGAAAAGTATGGAGACATAGAGATGAACGACTTGCAGGAATTACTGATGAAGAAGTTGAAACATTTTATTCTTGCACTTTATGCCAGTCATTTGCTCCAAGTCATGTATGTATTGTAACTCCTGAAAGAACGGGATTGTGTGGCGCCTTTTCTTATCTTGATTGTCGTGCTTCAAATAGAATAAATCCAACAGGTCCAAATCAGCCGGTAAAAAAAGGAAGGTGTCTTGATGAAAAATATGGGCAATGGGAGGAAGTTAATGAATTTGTTAAGAAAGCAAGTAGAGGAGCAATTGAAAAAGTTAGTGTTTATAGTTTAATGATTGATCCTATGACAACTTGTGGATGCTGTGAATGTATTGCAGTGGTTTTGCCTTTATGTAATGGAATTATGACAGTAAACAGAGAATATAAAGGAGAAACACCCTGTGGAATGAAATTTACAACTCTTGCTGGAAATGTTGGAGGAGGAAGGCAGATACCAGGATTTCTTGGACATTCAAAATTTAATATAACGCAAAAAAAATTCCTTCAGGCAGAAGGTGGCATTCTACGACTTGTTTGGATGCCTAAAATGTTAAAAGAAGAAATAAAAGAAAGATTTTTAAAGAGAGCAGAAGAAGTTGGAGTTCCTGATTTGCTTGATAGGATTGCAGATGAAACAATAGGTATAACAGAAGAAGAAATTTTACCATTCTTACAGGAAAAGAAACATCCAGCACTTGAACTACCCCCAATCATCTAACCATCTTTCACCTACGAGGTGTATGCTGGAAATGAAGGTAGGACAATGGATTTAAAAATCGGGTTTTAAATTATAGTCGGATTAACTTCAATTTTAAAATCAATTTTTTCCTTTAAGTCCATTATTTCATCGTAAGGTAGTTTTTCATCTTTTTTTATTTTAAGAATTATTTTAAAAATTTTTTTATTTTTCCTCCCATTTGTTATATCTGAAAAAAGAACTTCTAATTTATTTTGTTCAATTATATCTCTTATAAGATTTACTCTATTTTCAAATGTTTTACTTCTCTTTATAGGTATTTCAATAACAACTATATCAGAAAATGGTGGATAACTTAAAATTTGTCTTGTTTTAAGTTCTTTCTCGTAAAAAATTTCATAATTCTTCGTTTTAAAAAAAGTAAATATTTCAAAATTTGGATTTTTTGTTTGAATTATTATCTTGGCATTTTTGTTTTTCAACCTCCATATAAAATCATTGACAATAAAGAAGAAAATCTCTTCTGAATTATATTCAGGGATATTAAAAAATGACTCTGCATGTGGGAAAATAATCAATCCAAAATTAAACTTATCAAGAAGATTTTTCAAAACTGGAGAACCTACAAAAATATCACTTTCTTTTTCAAGATTTTTTTCTTCCGCTGTGAATTTTTGAATTTTAAAGTCAGGATAGACATTTTTCAATTTTCTATAAATTTTTTCAATTCCTACTATCCTTTCAATTATATTTTTACTTCCACAATTAGGACATTTCATTAAAAAGTTCTCTGAAGTTTTACAATATTTACAGTATAATTTATTCTCTTCATTTAGTATAAGGATAGAATAACATTTTTTACATCTTAATACATGGTCACAATTATCACATTTAAATGTTTTCCAACTCCCTTTTCTATTATGAATAATCCCAACTTTTTTCCCTTCTAAAATAGTTTCTTCAAGCATAGATACAGAGAATTTAGTAAGAAATTCTAAATTTTTATCAATCTGTTCCCATTTTTTATCTAAAATAAAAATCTCAGGAGTTCCTTCAAATGACTTTTTATCAAATAAAGTTATTTTTTTATTTTTAACTCCAAAATAATCATTTACAGAAAGAGTATGAGAAGTCAAAATTAATGGTATATTTAAAAATTTACATTTTTCTTCTGCAACATCAACTGCATTATATTTAGGATGTTTTTTTTCTCTATAAGAATTATCTATATAGGAATCAACTACTATTGAACCAATGTCTGAGATGGGTAAAAAAACAGAAATCCTTGAGCCAATGACTATTAAATTTTTATTGTTTAAAATTTCAATGTATCCTTCCATCCTTTTTTCTTTTTCCATCTCGCCATAATATTTAACAACCTTTTTTTCTATATTTTCTTTAATTGCTTGATAATAATCCTCTATTGTTGAAATTTCAGGGAATAAAAAAAGTAAAGAACCATTTGTTTTTTTTATTAAATCAATGTAAAACTCTAATTTTTCTTCTTTATTTTGAAAGAGATAAATCTTTTTTTCAAATTTTTGAAATAAATGATTTGACGAAATTTTCTCAACTACTAATTTTTTTTTATAATATTTTAAAGGCAGATTTCCAATTAATGAAAAAATAACCTGACCAAGAGAAATAAAATATTTTCTTGCAACAATTTTAAAAAATTCAAAATTTTCATTGTTTATCAGAGGACTTTCATCATAGACCTTCTTTATAAATTTAAAATCGCTTTCTTTTTCTATATCTTTAACACTTATCACAAAACCTTTTCTATTTTTTTTACCAAGAGGCGCCAAAACGCGCACGAAATTATTTATATCATTTTCAGAAAGATAAAAAAAACTTCTTTCAATTGGAATATCAAAAATTACTTCAACAAGTTTCATAATTTTTATTTATAAAAATTTAATCAATTTCCTCTTCAGATTTTTTATATACGAAGGAGTTGTTCCACAACAACCACCAATAAATTTTACCCCCTTTTCAACCATTTTTAAGCAGTTTTCGGTAAATTCATCTATATTTTCCTGATATTCAATTTTGTTATTTACAATTTTTGGTTTTCCAGCATTTGGTTTTATCCATAATGTTAAATCTGTTAAGTCCTTTACAACTTCTACCAAACCTAACATTTCTTTTGAATTTAAACCACAGTTTGAACCAACAATTGAAATCTCATTATTTTCTGCCCATCTTATATAATCCTCTACTTTCTGACCCATTAAAGTTCTGTATTCTTTGCCAAAATTAAAAGTTAAACAAGGAATTATTAAAAAGGATGTAATTCCCTTTAATGTTTCATAAGCAATTTTTAGTTCCTCAAGATCCTGAAATGTTTCAAGAATTAAAAAATCAACTTCTGTTTTTTCAAAAGTTTTGCCAACTTCGTAAAAAATATCTTTTGCATCTTTTATTCCAATTTCACCATATGGTTGAAGTAGTTCACCTAAAGGACCTATATCACCTCCGATAAGTATATCTTTAAATTTATCTTTTAATTTCTTGACTATATTAACTCCTTTATAAATAATCTCATGAAATTTATCTTCAATTTTCTTTTTACTCAAAATTCTTCTATTTGCTCCAAATGTATTTGTTAAAACGATTTCTGAACCACTATCAAAATACTCTAAATAAATTTTTTCAACAATCTCTGGACTTACAATATTAGCGATTTCAGGTGTAATCCCCTTAAAACCTTTCTCTACTATATATGTTCCAAAAGCACCATCTAAAATTACAAACTTTCTGTTTATAAATTTTTCAAATATTTTTTCCATCTTTCTGTATAATATAAATTTTACCAATTCCAAAAGGCAAAGTTGAATAATCCATAACTCTTTCTTTACTTCTAAACCATTTTTTACCCCAATCAATAAATGAAAATGGACCAACAAATTCAGGATTATGTTGCTTAGTATGATGTGGACCTAATAAATTTCTTAAACTTGAAAAAAGTTCAATTTCAACAGTATTCATACCTTCTTTTATATATTCTGTTATTTCTAATTCATAAGGTGGTAAATAAATTAAACCTGCTTCATTCTCGTTAATTTTAATTTTTGCTACTATACATTTAAATTCTTCAAATTTCAAAAATGTTTTCCTTTTTTCTTTAAACTCAATATTACAAATTGCTTTTAAACTCCCAGAGTAAAAAGGATATCCTTGAGAATTTAAATCTTCCTCACTTATTTCTTTTTCCTTCTCTGCAATAACAAAATTATTTAGATAATAACCACCATTTTTATATTCAACTTTTCTTGCTTTTACAATAAAATTGCCAAGCAAATATATATTTTCAATTTCAGTTCCATCTTTTCTAAAAATTAAAGTATTTTTAAATTTAGGGGGTATAAAAGTAATTTCCATTTCAATTTTATTTTTCCCTTTTTTAATATAATCTTTTGAAATTTTAATTTTTTTTAAACAAGGGTCAATCCACTCTTCTATATTTTTTTCTTTTATACTCTTACTATTTATCTTTACTTGATATTTATCTAACGATTCTACAACTAAAAATAAATCATTATTAAAATTTTCATTCTCAAATTCAAAAATTAAAATCACTTTCTGTCTTTTATTCTCTTTTTCAAGAATCTCCTGAACTTGTAAAACAGGCATTTTCCCTGACGTCCTTTTATCTTTACTCCTTTTAAACTTACAAAAATCAATAACAAGAATATTTTCAGAAGTTAATTCAATTTTCCAATTTTTAATTTCAAATTTTAAGACTTCTTCTTCCTTTCTATTTATCTTCAAAATTGAAGGTTTTCCACTTTTATCAATCAAAAAAAGAGAAGAACCAATAGGCGGAAAATAATCTTCAATTAGAATTTCATTATTCTGTTTTTTTACATCCACAACTCTTATTTCTCCTTTAAATGGATTCAATTTATAAACTTTCCCTTCATACTTCAAATTAATAAAAACTCTATATGATTTTTCAAGTGAAATATTGTTCAAAAAAATTAATTCAATATCTTCGTCAATCTTTCTTCTATGAATAAAAATATCAGACAGGATTTTATTATTTTCTATAAGAATTTCAATATTTCTTTTAACATATCTATTCAATTTTTCAATCAAAGATTGAATAGAAGAATATAAGATACATTCATTTTTAATTTCAATATTTCCCTTCTCTCCTTCTATTAAATATGGGAAAAAATCTTGTGAAGCAAAAACCTTACCACCCTTATCTATAAATTTTTTAATCAATTCAATTGTTTTTTTTCTTAAAGTAGCCATTGGAGGTAAAATTAAATATTCATATTCACATCTTCCTATTTTAAACTTCCCATCTTTCACTTCTCCATATTTTTCAATTAAATTTTCATTTCCAAATTCATATTCAAATCTGTTTTCAAGAAGTTTTTGTGTTAATTGTAAAAGTAATTCATCATAATCTTTAAGTTTTTTAGAACCTTTTAATGCCCATGCAGTTTCAATAGGATGAATAACAAGAATATTTGCTATATATTTCCCATTACTCATAATAAAATTCATTCTTGTAAAATAATCTTCAAGTTCTTTTTGATATTTCCAGTATGGTTGATGATGAGAAATTGTCGGTGGAAAATCTCTTTTCCTACATCCTTTCAATGAATATAAATATAAATGAGGACAGAAAAAATTTATGCCAAGCGAAAAATGCCAATCACCAATCCATTTTCTTTCTGCAAGTGTAAAATTCTGACCCGAACAACCATATAATTCACTCAAAGTTCTTTCTTTTCCAAGTTGATTTGAAACAGAACTACATTGCTTTAAAGTTAGCGGATTATTTATATTTCTTCCAAGATGATCAACACCAGGCCATTGCATAAATTCATATAAACTCATAGCATCTCCAATTGAATCTATTTGACTGATTAAACAATCTTCTTTCAAATAATGTCCGGTTAAAAAAATTCTATTTTTTTCACAGAAATTATATATGTTTTCTCCAAAATTTTTAACAAAAAGTTCTGTTATTAATCTTGAGTATTGATATCTTACCAATTCAAAGCCATCTTTTTCTTCAATTAATAAATTAATTTTTTGATAAATATCATATCCATATTTCTTTTTAAATATTTTTCTGAAATTTCCTGACCATGGGAAAAAATAGCAATTTTTAGATTTCTTTATTACTCTTAAATGAAAATAATTTGGTTCATCTGTGAAAATTGCAGGTATTGTATTGGGGATATAATTTTTTAAAAATTTAATATATTTTTCATATGTTGATCTTATAAAATCATTAATTGTTTTTTCATTTAAAGTATCAACATATGTTAAACTATTATACCAGTCAGATTTCTCTCCTTCTATTACTTTTTTTCGCCATTTCTTTCCCTTTTTCCAGATTTTTAAAATTTTAATTCTATTTTCTTTTTTCTTTGCAACAATCCCACCTGCAAAACCACTTGGCCATCTATCTTCATCATATAAATACATTTTCATCCCTTTTTGATTTGCATATTTAACCGTTTCTTTTATACAATCCATCCAATCTTCCGATAAATAAGGTGTAATAAGACCAATCCTTGAATGTATAAAACCTCCACCAAAACCACCTTCTTCAATTTTATCTATTTGAAACTTTAATTGTTCAATTTTCAAATCATCATTCCAAGACCAGAAGGGAGCACTTCTATAAATTGGATCAGGATTTTTAAATCCGTCAATTATTCTTTTCTCTATCATTGCCTTCTCCTTTTTTAATAAGATTGTTAAAACCAGAAATAAAACAATAAAGAAGATTTCCTATTTTATATATATTGTATCCACCTTCTAAAACTAAAAATGTTTTTTTACCAAGATTATTTATCTTTTTGCCTATTAAATAATAATCGGTTTCAGTTAAAGAAAGTTGTAATAATGGATCTTCTTTAAAAGTATCAAAACCACAAGAAACAGCAATAATATCTGGTGAAAAATTTTTTATTATATCAAGTGCAATATCAAGTTTTTCAATATATTTTTTTGAACTTGAAAAAGGGGAGATAGGGAAATTATAGCAGTTTTCAAAAGAATATTTACCAGTTCCCGGATAAGCAGGAAATTGATGAATTGAAATATATATTACATTTTTTTCTCCTCTTAAAATCTCTTCAGTTCCATTTCCATGATGTCCATCTATGTCAAGAACAGCTACTTTATAATTTTTTAATAGAAGTTTCTTTACTGCTATTGCTATATTATTAAAATAACAGAAACCGCCAAGATTATTTTTCCCTGCATGATGACCTGGGGGTCTACCAAGTGAAAAACTAATTTTACCCTCAAGAGAAATCTCACTTGCTTTTATTGAAGCACCAACAGATAAGCAAGCATAGTAAAATATATCTTTTATATTTGGACAATCGGGATCAAAAAAACTATTTTCTTTCACCTTTTTAATCAATTCATAACTGTGAACAAGTAATAAGTCCTCTTCTTCACAAGGATTTGGTTTAACAAATTCAAAATTGCCCTTTTTTTGAAGATAATTAACTATTTTTTCTATTCTTTCAGGTGATTCTGGATGTGACTTTTCTTTATATTTGAGAAATTCTTCAGAATAAATAAATTTTATCATTCAATTTTCCTGGTTTCAAGGATGTAAACAATTCCTTCCATACTTTCAAACCTATTTTCAGGTTTGGGATCTGTTGCTATCCTAATTATATTTTTTATTTTATCATTTAAAGGCAAATTCAATTCTTTATAAATTCTTTCAATTGTCTTTCCAAATGAATATATATCACTCCTTTCATCTCCTTTTATACCTTTGTAAATTTCTGGTGCAATATATCCCTCAGTTCCCCCTTTAAATTTATTCACATTAAAAATCTTTTTTACGATTTGAGAAAGACCAAAATCAGTTATTTTGACCTTTTCAAGGGAATAGGTTATCAAAATATTTGAAGGATTGATATCTTTATGGATTATCCCATTTTTGTGAATATATGAAATGCCTTTTGCTACTTTAATAACTATATCAATTATATTTTTCTCATTAAAAATATGTTTTTTATTTCTTATTGCTTTCATTAAATCAGTATCAAGGTATTCCATTAAAATAAAGAAATTTCCATCCTCTTGAATTACATCAAAAACTTTAACAATATTTGGATGTTCAAGTGATTTTGCAATTTTACCTTCTTTTATAAATTGTTTAATTTGATTTCTCTCAAGTCGTCTTGGATGTAAAACTTTAACAGCAATAACTGAATTATATAATGGAAATGGTTCTAAGGACTCTGCTCTATAAACAGTTGAAAATCCACCATAACCTACCATTTCTTTCAAAATATAATTTTTTAATACATAACCTGTCCTTATTTTCTCCATTTTTTCCTCTCAAACAATTTTATATTATAAATTATTTTTATTTTTTTTCCATATACTTAAAATATTTCTCTTCTTAAAAAATACAGGTAGAATAAAAATAAGGAAAAGGCAAATTTAAAATGGTAAATATTGATACTCTTAAAGAAATTAAAAAGGTTATTGTATTTATAGACAATGAAAAAATTAGAGGAGAAATAATTGACATTGATAAATGGGGAAAGATGATAGTTTCAGTTCCACAAATAAAAAAGACAATTCCAGTAGAACTTGGTAAAAGAGGGGAGATTTTTTTTGAAAAAAATGGAATAGAATATTTTGTTTCGGGAAAAATATTTTCTCAAGGAGTAGAAAGAATATTCTTCTTGCCTGAAACTGATGTCTTAACTGAAAAAAGAAAAAAGGGAAGGTATGAAACTCCATTTATTAAATGCGATTTAATAAAATTTTTAGGCAAATTTCGTAAAGAAATAATATTAGGAAATATTATAAACATTTCTTATTCTGGAGTAAAGGTTGAAACAAATATGCCATTAATTGAAAATTTTATTTATGAGTTAAGGACTAATTTTGTTATAGAACATAAAAATTATTTTTTTAGTGCAAAATGTAAAACAATTTATTCAAAAAAATTGAGAAATGTTTTTTTAAACGGACTTGAATTTATTGAAATTGATTATTTTTCTCAAGAAAACCTAAATATATATATTAAATACCTTTTAAATCAACTTAAAAAAGACGCTTTAAATTATTAGTCCTCTTTTCTTGTTGTATAAAGGACTTCTGAAATTGTTGTTATTCCTGCAAGAACTTTTTTTATTCCGTCTTCTCTTAAAGTTTCCATACCAGATTTTCTTGCAACTTCTTTTATTTCTACAAGGTCAGGATTTTTTATAATAACTCTTCTTAATTCTTCATTTATAACCATCAATTCAAAAATTCCAGTTCTACCACCATATCCAGTTCCATTACATATATGACAACCCTTGCCTCTATAAAATTTTAAATTTTCTTTTTCAAGTAAAGATGGGTCAAGCATTTTTATCTCTTCTGGATAAGGTTTATATTCTTCTTTACATGAATTACATATACTCCTTACAAGCCGTTGATTTAAAACTCCTATTAATGAAGAAGAAATTAAATATGATTCTACTCCCATATCTAAAAGTCGTATTATTGCTCCTGGTGCTGTGTTTGTATGTAAAGTTGATAAAACTAAATGACCTGTCTGTGCTGCTCTAAAAGCAATTTCTGCTGTTTCTATATCTCTTATCTCTCCAACCATAACAATATCTGGGTCTTGCCTTAAAATTGACCTTAATGCAACTGAAAAAGTTAAACCTGCTTTTGGATTTATCTGTGTCTGATTAACATTTTTAAGATGGTATTCTACAGGGTCTTCAACAGTTATAATTTTTCTATGGGTACTATCAAGTTCATTTAATGAAGAATATAAAGTTGTTGTCTTTCCACTCCCTGTCGGTCCTGTAACTAAAATCATACCATATGGTTCATCAAGAAGAATCCTCCATCTATGAAGAACTTCAGGAAAAAAACCAAGTTGTTCAAGGCCTGAAATTATATTTCTTTTATCAAGCACTCTCAAAGCAACCATCTCCCCAAAAATAGTTGGGAAAGTAGAAACCCTTAAATCAACATCCCTACCATAAAGTTTCATTTTAAAATATCCGTCTTGAGGAACCCTTTTTTCTGCAATATCAAGGTTAGAAAGAACTTTTATATGAGAAACAATTGATAAATAAAGTTCAAGTGGTGGAGGCGGAAATTCATAAAGAAGCCCATTTATTCTATATCTTAATCTCAAACCTTCTTCTTCTATCTCAAGATGAATATCTGTTGCTTTTAACTCTATTGCCTTTTCTACAAGTTCTTCAACAACTGTCACAGCCGAAGATTCTGAAACTTCTTTTACTCTTATTGGTTTAAAAACCTTTTCAGGCATATCTCTTTTTTCAAAAGGCGAAATAACATCTATCCCACCTTGAGATATCATTGTTTCTATTATCTCTTTTATTTCATATTCTTTTGCTAACCTTGTCTCAATTTCCATTCCTGATATTTTCTTTATTTCATTTATTACTTCCTTATCTGTTGGATCAACCATTGCGCAAACAATTTTATTATTTCCTTTAAATATTGGAACAACTCTATATTTTCTACAGGTAAATTCAGGAAGCAATTTTAAAACCTCTTTATCTATATTCATTTGATTTAACTGAACTGAGACAGATTTAAGTTCTTTTAAAGCAAAGTTGTGCCATCTATCAGCAGAAATAAGTCCAAATTTTATAAGCAGATAACCAAAAGGTGCACCTGTTTTTTCCTTTTCTTTCAAAACTATTTCTATCTGGTCATCTCTAATATTCTCTTTTTCTTTTAAAATTTTTATAATTTCTTCTCTTTTCATTTAAGATTCACTTTCGCCTTAAATTTTTTGCTTTAAAATTTCAAGTTTTTCTTCAATAGAAAACAAATGAGTTATTATACAACATTTATTTTTTAAATCCCACCAAGCACAGTTCTCTTCTATACAAAAATCAAAATCTTCTATCTGCTCAGGGACTCCAAATGCTGCTTCTCCAAGAGGTCTTTTTTGCGTCCTTAATCTTAAAGGACATTTCATAACTCTCACCCCCTTCTAAGTCACTTATATTTTTCAATTACCTCAAAAAATTCTTCTTTTATTTTATTTAAAATTTCTTCAGTTTCCCCCTCAATTCTAACTACAAGCGCAGGTTGAGTATTTGATGCTCTTAATAAAGCCCAGCCAGAAGGATAATAAACTTTAACTCCATCAATATCATTTATTTCATATTTTTCTGAATAATATTTTTTAACATTTTCAACTATTTCAAATTTTCTATCATCAGGAACTTCAATCCTTATTTCTGGTGTAGAATAATATTTCTTAACTCCTTCAAAAAATTCAGAAATCTTTTTATTTTCGTTGTCAAGAATTCTTAGTAATCTTAAACAGGCGTATATTGCATCATCATATCCAAAATATTCATCAGCAAAATAAAGATGTCCAGAAAGTTCACCAGCAATTGGTGCCTTTTCTAAATGAAGTTTATTTTCAATTAAGGAATGTCCTGTCTTCCACATAATTGGAATCCCCCCATATTTTTCTATTTCTTCTTCAAGGGATTTACTACATTTAACATCAAAAATAATCTTTGCACCCTTTTTTTTACTCAGAACATCTTTTGAATATATTATCATTAATTTATCCCCCCAAAGAATCTCTCCATTTTCATCAATAACAGCAAGTCGGTCTCCATCTCCATCAAATCCAAAACCACAATCAAGATTATTTTTTTTAACTACCTCTATCAAATCTTTTAAATTTTCAGGAACTACAGGGTCTGGCAAATGATTGGGGAAATTACCATCACTTTTAATATACAGTCCAATAAATTCAATACCAAGTTTTTTGAAGATTTTTTCAATCAAAGGACCTGTTGTCCCATTTCCTGTATCAATCCCAACTTTTAATTTTTTATTAAACTTAAATTTTTCTAACATAAAATTTATATAATCATTCTCTACATCTTTTTTCTCAACTTTCCCTTTGCCCTTCTCAAAATCCTCTTTCTCTATCAAATCTGCAATTTCTTGTATTTCTTTCCCATATAAACTACTTTTCCTAACAACCATTTTAAAACCATTAAATTGTGGAGGATTATGGCTTGCAGTAACCATTATACCTGAATCAAAATTAAAAAAATGGATAGAAAAATATAAAACAGGAGTTGGAACAATTCCTATATCAGTTACTTCGCATCCTGTATCAATAAGTCCTTTTATTAATTTTTCTTTTATCTCATTTGTGGTCAATCTATTATCTCCACCAACACAAACACTTTTCATATTTTTCCTTTTAATATAAGTTCCAAATGCTTTACCGATGAAATAAGGAAAATCTCCTTTCAAATCTTGTTGGTAAATCCCTCTTATGTCATATTCTCTAAATATTGTTCTATTTATTCTCATAATTAAAAATTATACAAGAAAAACTAAAAATTGACAATAAAAAAGGAAACAGTAAAATAAGAATGGAGGGAAAAATTGAAAAGGGGATATATTTTAACTGAAGTAGTGGTAGGAATTTTAATTTTTTTGATACTTTTATGTGGAATTTTTTTCGCTATTAGAAATGTTATTGACAGAGCAAAAGTTATGAGTGCAAAATCTCAAATTTCACAACTTGCTCTTTTACTTGAACAAATAAAAATTGACA
>JAMWCA010000023.1 GCA_023819545.1 Candidatus Omnitrophota bacterium | reverse complement strand
ATGTCTCTTGTTAATCTTGGTTCACCATAAATAAGCAAGGCCTGTCCGCCTATTACCATATAGGGGATTTGATTTTTATTCAATTCTTTTGCAATTTTTTGTAGTAGTTTTTGAAACACTATTTACCACCTTTGCTATTTTTAAATCTTTTTCTAATCCTTCTATCGGATTTTTCATTGGGAAAATCTTAACAATAACTGCTTGTTTATACATTTGATTTAAAATTGAAAAATTTCTTTTATAATCAGTTTTCTGTTTTCTAAGCAATTCTTTTTCAAATTCTTCAATTAAAATTCTATTTTTTATCATTTTTCTTTATTTGTTTTATCTTTTAATGTAAATATAAAATTTGAATTCGTTTTTTATCCACTATAAAAGTTTTTCAAGAACGATTATACATATTACATTAAAAATAATTGGCCTGTCAACAAGTTCCCTCTTTCAGGTTAGGACATAGTATCCAGGTATATAATGAAATATGGTATAGAAGGAAATTTGAATGTAGAGAAGTAAAAGTTTCTATTAAATGGGTAGCTTTAGAAATATAAAACAAAAAAGGGATTTAATAGAAAGTTTAGGATTACATATTACTTAACGAAATTAGCAATTTAGTGTTTAAAGTAAGAAAAGATTTATATGAACAAATAGTAAATTAAATAAAATGGAGAAATCCCTCTTTTTTGTTAATTATATGTCTTCTCCCTTGTAGCCAATTTTTTTCCAGATTTTTTTTGCAAAAGCAATATATTCAGGATTTGGTTCAATAAAACCGAGTATACTTGGTGGTAGTTTTTTAAATGTCTTTGCGTCGGGGAATGGAGAAGCATCATCTTTTTCATACTTTTTTCTTTCCGATTCTTTTGTAAAATCAGGGATATCATAGGGTTTACCATCTTCAAGTGCACTTTTCCATGCAAGTATTCCAACACTACTTAATGTAACACCTTTATAAACATCAAAAAACGGTTGTTTTTTAGTTCTTATTGCTTGTGCAAAATACCAGCATACCCAGAAATCTCCACCACCATGTCCTACTTTTGATGCAAGTTTTTTCTTCTCTGGCCAATCAGGAAGATATGTTTTTTCAAGTGATTGTCCTTTTTTTCTTGTCCATTCCTCATGCCATATTCTTATTAGACCAGGGCCAAAATAACCAGGACCACGAGTAATTTCCATTGCTCCTTTTTCACCATGAATTCTATACCAATTACTATGACCCGGTAAAACAAGACCAAATAACTTAAATACTGAACCATTATCCACCCTGCATAGTATAACAAAACCAGGGTCAGATCTTCTTACTGTATGATAATTAATAGATTTTCTTGCAATTGAAAGAGCATTGACTTTAATTGGCATTCTCTCTGTGATATAGACAAGAGAGGCAAGTGCATGAGTACAATAGTATGTTGGTGGCATCCAGTTTCGCCAGTGGTTTAATCCTGGTGCAATAGAACATCTAGATTCAGGAGACATTGGATGGTTGTATTCACCTTCAGCATATGTTACCTCACCAATTTCCCCTTTCTTATATAATCTTCTCATTTCCATATTGAAAGCAGTAAATGGATAGTTTTCAGCAAGCATATAAATTAAACCTGTTTTTTCAACAGTCCGACACAACTCAACCCCTTCGGCAATTGTGCTATTGCAAGAGGTCTCGCTTAAAACATGTTTTCCAGATTTCAATGCCTTTATAGCAAAAGGAGCGTGTTGATGGAAATAGTTGGCAAGTATTACTGCATCCATATCATGTTCAAGAAATTTGTCATAATCGGTATAAGTTGAGACATTTAATTTTTTCCCTACTTCTTTAAGTTTTTCTTCCCATGTATCGCATATTGCAACAAGTTTCATTCCAGCATACTGGGCGTATATAGCATAACTCATCCCTCTTCCTACGCCAACAACTCCAACTTTTATTTTTTTCATAATATACCTCCTAAAAATTATTTTAAAAAGATAATTTTTTTCATGATAGCAAACCTTTTAATTGCTTCAAAGATGTTTAAGATGAGTCCTTCCTATACCAAGTCCTATAACTGTAATTTTAATTTTCATAATTCCTCCAATTTTTTATATCTCTAAAAAATTTCTTTGCAACTTTTTTAATCATGAATATAGATTGGCCAATTTTTATACTTAAAAAGTGATTCAAATACAGCATCTTTAATTTTTGACAAATTTATAACTGTATGGTGTTCAAACCCATTTTCACATATAATTTTAAGTAGTTTTTGTAACTCATTTATTTTTGCAACTCCAACACCTCCAAAAGTATCTATTTTATCGTCAGTTAATTCTCCTTCTCCAATATAGCCCTTTATACAACCCATATTATCATCTGTTGAAAGGCGTAAAAATGTAAAAATAGATTTTTTTATACTTCCTATAACTGCACCATAAGCATTTTCTTTTCCCACACTTCCAGATATTATTTCTTGATAACTTATTTTTGATTTTCTCATAACTGAAACAGGGAAATTACTACAATGGAACAAAACAACTTTATCTTCTTCATCCTTATAATTATTATTTAAGTCCACTATCGCACTTGGTAAACCTGAAGCAGTTTGAAGAATATACATACTCAATGTTCCTGTAATATCAACTTCGCATGCGGAAGGGACTAAAGAGTCAGATAAATAACTCATAACTGCGCATGGAACTATACCAAAGTTTTCTTCAATAGATGTCCAGCACTGAAATCCAATCCCTTTTATATCATTTTGAGAGACCCATTCCTCAACTACAATTTTTAACTTAGCAAATTTTATTAATGCGTGAATTGGCACTTCATTACTTTCAATATAATCTCTGATTTTTTTTATCTCATCTTTTACTTTTTTATCGTCATCCTTTATCTTTGAAATTCTTGCAAAAATTTCAGATAAATCTAAAACATCAACACTTATTCCATTTTTTTCAAGTATTTTTTCACTGTATCTAACTGTTTTGAATGGATCTGGTCTGGTCCCTATTGCTCCAAGTTTTAAATTTTTTAGTCCTTTTAAAATTTTACATATCCTTTCAAATTTCTCTATATCTTTATAAAATTGCTCACTTTCAACATCTTATACATGGTTTTCTGTTAAAGTAAATTTAATCCCATACTGATATAAAACATTGCAAACAGAAATTTTTCCACAGAAACTATCTCTTCTGTTTTTTACATCCATTTTATTTATATCGTCAGGGAAAGCATGTATTAAAATTGGAACAGAAAGTCCTGATAACTTTATTGTATCTGCAACACTTCTTTCATCGCCAAAATTTGGTAAACTTACTATAATCCCATCTACTTTATTTTTTTCAAATAAGTCAGAACATTTTTTAGCATCCTCATATGTTTCAACACTTCCAAATTTTGTATCTTTCTCTGATAGACAAACTAATTCAAACTTTTTACTTAGAATTTTTATTAACTTTTCTCTTGCTTCTTTGCAAAGATGGTCTGGGAAAAAACTTCTATTTCCTATTAAAAGCCCTATTTTTAATTTTTCCATTTTGCCTCCTTTTTTTTTAGTTTACAATGGTTATAAAAAATTGTAAAATTAAATCAATATTTAAAAAGGAGGGCAAAATGATATTTACAGGAATTAGTGATGAAGCAGGACAGGCAATAGAAATTCAAATTAAAGCACATAAAGAACTTGGTTGGGACTATATTGAATTAAGAAATGTGGATCAAGAAAATTTAACTATGATGAGTGAAGAAAAATTTGAAGAAGTTTATAAGAAAGTAATAGAAGCAAATATGAAGGTTTCGTGTTTTAGTAGTTGTATTGCAAACTGGGCAACAAAAATTTCAGGTGATTTTAAGAAGGATTATGATGAATTAAAGAGAGCAATCCCAAGAATGAAAAAATTTAATACGAAATATATAAGAGTTATGTCTTGGCCAAATGATAAAGACAATCCATGGGATGAAGAAAAATGGTCAAAGGAAGTTATAAGAAGAATGAAAGAATTGGTAAAAATTGCTCAAGATAATCAAATAATTATAGTCCATGAAAATTGTTCTGGATGGGGTGGTGAAAGTCCAGATAATATGGTTAGATTGGTTGAAGAAATGGATTCGCCAAATTTTAAATTATTATATGATACTGGAAATGTTTTACATTACAACAAAGGAATAGACCCATGGGATTTTTATATGAAGGTTAAACCTTATATTGAATACATTCATATTAAAGATTATGATGAAAAAGGGAAGGCAACCTTTCCAGGAGAGGGAAGAGCAAAAGTAAAAGAAATTTTGACTGACCTTAAAAAATCTGGCTATAAAGGTTTTGTCTCTATAGAACCACATTTAGCAAGTGTAGTTCATGAAGGAAAAGTTGGAGACCCAGAAATTACTTACAAAACATATATAACTTATGGAAAGAAGTTGATGGCTTTATTGTAAAGTTAAGTTGTTAATTCTCTTTTAATTCTTTCAAGACATTGTAATGTAACTTCGTCTCTATATTTTTCGTATATCTTTTTCATTGCTTTATATGCTTCATAGGATTTTCCCATTTGTCTTAATTTATGAGGATACATTCTTACATATGGTATTGTTCCTACAACATAAACCTTTTTAAATGCTTTTAATGCTTCTTCATCATTTCCAAAAGCATTCCACATAATTCCTTCTTCAAGGTAAAGTTGAAAACTAAATGGATTATGCCATTGACCAGTTTTTAAAGTTTTAATTGCAGAATTTAATTTTTTATTATCACTTTTTGATATTGCCTGACTCCATTCAAGCCATGCCTTCAGAACATAAGAATCTACCTGTTTTGGATTTTGTTTTATTATTTTCCCAAGATATTTTGCTGCAAGGTCATACTTACCAAAATGAAAACTTATATCTGCTTTTAACCATAATACATTTAAAATTCTTGATTCGTAAAATTTGAAAGATAAGATACCAGAAATCAGAAAAAATAAATAGATTAAAAATCTCTTTTTCATTTTTTAAACTTTTTCAACTATCTTTTTTATTTCTTTTTCAAGAAATTCAGGTAATCCAAGTATATCAACATTTATAAAACCCCTTATTATCATTGACTGTGCCTCTTCTTCAGGAATCCCTCTGCTTGCAAGATATTCAATTTCTTCTCTTTTTATTTTACCTATTGCTGCCTCATGTGAAAGTTCAACATCTCTATAAGATGTTTCAAGTTCAGGAATAGCGTAAATAAATCCTTTTTCGTTTATTATAAGCCCTCTACATTCAAGATGTCCTTTAACCATTGGTGAATCAGCTTTTATATGCCCTCTTGCAATTACCTTCCCACCATAACTTATAGCTCTACTTATTATTTCTGTAGAAGTATTTTTATTTGAAAGAATACATCTTGCACCAATATCTTGATATGATTCTGAATAAGAAACAATTATAGAAGAAGACCTGAATTTTGAATTTTCACCCTCAAGTATAGTAGTTGGATACATAGTTATTTTTTTTACAGGATTTAATGATATATAATTTGAAATGAAAGTCCCTCCTTCTTCTACTATTGATACGCTTAAAGGTTGAACTTCAATGTCCTTTTTCCATGAATGTATCATTGTAAAATTTAAAAAGCCATTTTTTTTAATAAAAAACTCTGTTATCCCAAGATGATATGCATCTTCTGTTTCTTTCGCAGCAGTACAACCTGTAATCACATAAACTTGGGCATCTTCTTCAACAATAACAATATTATGAATTTTCTGTCTAAATTTTTTTGCTTTTATATACAAACATGCTTGTATCGGAAATAATGTTTTTACTCCTTTTTTTACTCTAATAAAATACCCGCCTTCTGTATCTTTTGGGAATTCTTTATTTAACTTTTTAAAAGAATAACCATAATATTTTTCTTTAATTTCTGGATAATTTTCAAATGCTTTTTCAATCGGTAAAATCTCAACTCCTTCTTGAAATGTCCTTGTGAAAACTACTTCTTTATCTTTTTGAATGAAACTTCCCGCTCTTTCTTTTTCTTCTATATCAAAGCCAACAATTTCAAGTTGCTTTAATTCTTCTTTTTTTATCTCCATTTACATTCCTCACATTTTTCATATCCGTATTTTTTAATCATATCAAAAACCGTTTGAGGGTCTGTTTTACAAGTTATTCTTCCATCTATTATAACACAACCCTTTTCGCCTTTAATATAATCAAGTATGTAACCAGTATGTGTAATAATTAAAGCAGAACATGATGTTTTTTTTATATATTCATTTAAAACTTTTCCAATAATTGAAATATTTTCAATGTCAACTCCTGACTCAGGTTCATCAAGTAAAAGTAGTTTTGGTCTTTGTAATAGAATTTGAAATAACTCAACTCTTTTAATCTCTCCCCCTGATAGGTCAACATTCAGATCTCTTTTTAAAAGCATATCCACTTTTAATTTTTCTGCAATTTCCTTTATTTCCAATTCATTTTTAGAAATATATCTTGCAAGTTGTAAAATTTTAATTCCATAAATTTTTGGAGGATTTTGGAACATAATACCTATACCGATTTTAGCCCTTTCACTGATTGGTAAATTTGTTATATCAATATCATTGAAAAATATTCTACCTTTTACAATTTTATAATTTGATATTCCAATAATTGATTTTAAAAGGGTAGATTTACCAGAACCATTTGGTCCAAAAATCACCATTGTTTCATTCTTATTAATCTTCAGGGAAATGTCTTTCAATATTAAACTATCCCCGCCTTTAACACTTATATTTTCTATTTTTAACATTTTTTAAAATAACCCAACAATTCTTCCTTCTTCATCTATATCAACTTTTGTTCCTGCAGGTTCACTGGGAAGTCCTGGCATTGTTCTCATTTCTCCACATAGAGGATATAAAAATCCAGCACCTGCAGAAATTCTAATATCTCTGATCGGTAAAGTAAATCCTTTTGGTGCACCCTTTAAATTAGGATCATGGGATAAAGAAAGATGTGTTTTCGCCATACATATTGGTAAATTTTCAAATCCCCATTTAGTATAAAGTTTTATTTTTTCTTCTGCTAAAGGAGAATATTCAACTTTTTCAGCTCCATAGATCTTTGTTGCAATTGTTTCTATTTTTTTCTTTATAGGCCATTCAAGCGGATATAAAAACTCAAAATTTTTATCTTTTTCGCATGCCTTAATAACTTTTTCAGCAAGTTCAATCCCTCCTTCTCCCCCTTTTTCCCATACTTCACTTATACCTACATCATCTGCACCAAATTCAATTGCAAGTTCTTTCACTCTTTCAATTTCTTTTTCTGTATCTGTACTGAATTTATTTATTGCAACAACACAAGGAATACCAAAAATCTTAGCATTTTCTATCTGTTTTTTTAGATTACTTGCACCCAGTTCAATTGCTGGTATATCTTCTTCAATAAGTCCTTTGTCAAGCGGTTTTCCAGGAACAACTTTAAATTTACCACTATGTGCTTTTAGTGCTCTTATTGAACAAACAAGTACTACACAGTCAGGTTTAAGTCCACTATATCTACATTTTATATTCATAAATTTTTCCATACCACAATCAGCACCAAATCCACTTTCAGTTACAACATAATCAGCAAGTTTAATAGCAATAAGGTCAGCAATTATTGAACTGTTTCCATGGGCAATATTTGCAAAAGGCCCTGCATGAACAAAAACAGGGGTATGTTCAAGTGTTTGAAGTAAAGTAGGTTTTATTGCATCTTTTAATAAAACAGTCATTGCTCCTGCTGCTTTTACATCTTCTGCTGTAACTGGTTTTTTGTCATATGTTTGTGCAACTATAATTTTTGATAATCTTTTTCTTAAATCAAAGATTCCTGTTGTAAGAGCAAGAATCGCCATCACTTCTGAAGCAACTGTTATATCAAAACCTGTCTCTCTTGGGAAACCATTTTCTTTACCACCAAGTCCTATTATTATATGTCTTAAAAACCTATCTGAAACATCTACAACTCTTGGCCAGGTAATTGTTAATGGGTCTATATTGAGAGGATTTCCTTTATAAACAGAATTGTCAACAAAAGCACTGAGTAAATTGTGAGCAATGCCAACTGCATGAACATCTCCTGTTAAATGTAAATTAAAGTCCTCCATTGGAATTACTTGAGAATAACCTCCACCAGCAGCACCTCCTTTAATACCAAAAACAGGACCAAGAGACGGTTGTCTTATACAAGTAAATACCTTTTTACCAAGTTTACCGATTGCCTGAGAAAGACCTATTGTTGTTACTGTTTTACCTTCTCCTAAGGGAGTAGGAGTTATTGCTGTTACATCAATATATTTACCATTCTTTCTTCCTTCAAGTTTCTTCAAAATATCAAGAGAAACCTTGGCTTTATAATTTCCGTATAATTCAAGATATTCCTCTTCAACTCCTGCTTTTTCTGCAATTTCTTTTATATGTTTTATTTTTGCTCTCTGAGCAATTTCAAGATCACTTAACATAATAACCTCCTTCTTAGTTATTATATAAACTCATCGCTTTTTCTAAATTACTCCTTAATATTTCTTTTATTGCATTTACACTTTTTTCTATAACTCTTTCTATGATTTCTTGTTCTTCGGGGAGGAATGGAGACAAGACATAATCTATAAAACTTTTTTCTATTTTTTCTCCTTTTATCCCTATTCTTATTCTGACAAAGTTATTACTCTGTAAATTTTCTATTGTTGATATTACTCCTTTATGTCCACCAGGTCCTTTGTCTTTTGTGATTTTTATTTTTCCAAGTTCTATTGCAAGTTCATCATGAATTAAAAACAAATCTTCAATCTTTTTATTGAAAAATTCAAGAGCAACTTTTACTGCTTTCCCACTTTCATTCATATAAGTTTTTGGTTTTACAATTATTATTTCTTTCCCTTCTATTTCCAAATCCCATCCATTAAAAAATTTTTTTCTATAAACTTTGATAATTTTACCGTTTTTTTTTAATCTTTCAATAACTTTAAAACCAACATTATGTCTTGTTTCTTGATATTCTATTCCAGGATTACCAAGTCCAACAAAAATCATAAGTTAACTTTCTTTTTTCTCTGCCTGTTCTTTTTCTTTTCTTCTCTCTTCAACTTTTTCCTGTGAAATTACTTTTGGCTCTTCCTGTATTTCTTCAACTTTTACTTCTTCTGCTATCCCTTCCTTAGGTCTTAAAACTGTAACAACTACTTTTTTCTCATCTTCAAGTATTTTTACTCCGTCAGGGACCTTTATGTCCTTAACTAAAATTGCATGTCCAAAATCAAGATTTTTTATATCAATCTCTATTTTTTCTGGAATATTTCCTAGAAGTCCTTCAAGTTTTATTTCCCTTAATTCCTGTTCCAATATTCCGCCTTTTTCTTCTCCAATAGATTTCCCTTTTATAACTACAGGGATTTCCAATATAACTGGCCTTTCTGAACTTAATTTGTAAAAGTCAAGATGAATTATTTCATCTTTTATAGGGTCTGTCTGAATATCTTTTAAAACAACTTGAATTGTTTGTTCATCACCATTTTTTTTAAGTTTCATTTCAGCTATAATATTATGGGATGTTAAATGGAAAATTATTTTTTCATTGGTTTTCTTTTCAAGTTTTAAAGGGATAGGGTCTATATCAGGTCCATATAAAATACCAGGGATATAACCTTTACTTCTTAATTTTCTTGCAAATCCTTTACCTTTCCCTTCCCTAACTTCTGCTATAAAAACTATTTTTTCCATTCTTCCTCCTTACTTTAAATTTAAAATGGGCGCGGATGGATTCGAACCATCAGCCCCCGCGTTATCAGCACGGTGCTCTGCCCTTGAGCTACGCGCCCTTATAGTTATTTCTTCTTTAAAAATTCTTCAACTTTTTCTTTAATAATATCTTTTGTGCCAAGAGCAAAGGCAAGTGCAACTCCAAAGCAGAATGAAGCAAGAACAATAATAAAGACATCTCCAATAAAATCAGAAGCAATTCCTATTTCTTGTAAAGCCAAAACAGTTCCAAAAATTATAATTGCTATTTTAGTTAATTTCCCTAAAAAGGGCGCTTTTTCAATTCCAGCATTTCCAGCAGAAGTTCTTACTATCCCTTCAAAGAAACTCCCAAGGAAAATTGAGAAAATGAATATCAAAAGTCCAAGTATAAATTTTGGGATAAAACCGAGAATTTTGTCTATTATAGATGATGGTATCTGTATTCCTGCAAAATTAATTGCAAGAAAAACAACAGCAAGCATTAACAACCAATAAACTCCAATCCCAAGTAATTGTGAAACTTCCATTGTAATATTTCCCTTATCAAGCAATTCTTTTAGTCCTGAATCTTCAGAAAGTTTATCAACCTTTATATATTTAAAAAACTTTATTATTAATACTTTCAAAAACTTAGCAATAAGCCAGCCAATTAAAAATATTAATAATGCACCAATTACTTTTAAAAGAGAAAACCAAAACTTACTCATTAATTCATTTAAAATCGGCATTCTTTCTCCAATCATAATTCCTCCTTTTTGAAAAATTATATCATAACCAATAAAAAAATCAATTCTCCTTTTGTGCTTTCAATAAAGTATAATCTCTAACTTCTTTAAATGGTTTAAAAACTCTTCCACCACCCTCAAAAAACTTTGTAAAAAATTCAAGATATTGTAATCTGCTTGTATGAACATAACTTCCAAGTAAATTTATCAAAAGATTCCCTATATGCCCAACAATAAAAATTAAAATAGCAATAAAAATTCCAATATAAGGTATGTTTTTAAGCATTGAAACCATTTGGTTAATTACAAGTCCAAGGACAGAAGTTGTTAATCCAAGACCAAAAAGACGGCTATAACTTAATACATCTCCAAGTAAATTTCCTGCAATTACACTATAAGCACCATAAATAGCCCAGAACCCTTTCAACATAAATTCTTTCTGTGTCTTCGCTTTCTCATACATCAAATAAATAAAACAAAGTATTAAAAAAAAGAATGCACTCTTAATCAATATTTTCATTTTCAAATATCCTATAAAAATAATAGCAACAAGTATTTGAATTAAAAGTAGAGTAATAGGTTCCCCACAAAATTTTAAGGGATATCTTCTTAGATTATTGTAAAGATTTAAGACGAGACCCCATATAATCTGGATATAACCAATTACAAGTGTGATTAAAAGGAAAATTATTGATTTATTACTACTTTCAAGAGGATTTAAAAGAACAATTTTTTTCAAAAATTTTATAAATTGATAGTTTTCTGATAATTTATATAATGTATCACCAAACCATCCTCCTGTTAAAGCACCTATTATCAATGTTGAAATACCGCATATAAAGAGCAATTTTAAAAATTTAATAAAATTTGGTAAAAATTTAAATTTTCTCATTAAAATCAGTGATATTAGGATAAGCAAAATTCCGTATCCAGCATCAGTTAGGCAAAATCCAAAA
Organism: Candidatus Omnitrophota bacterium; assembly: GCA_023819545.1. Taxonomy (GTDB): domain Bacteria; phylum Ratteibacteria; class UBA8468; order B48-G9; family JAFGKM01; genus JAMWDI01. Next base: position 1,923 of record JAMWCA010000023.1, on the reverse strand, counting down.
GAGATTGCAAAAAATATAGATAAAGGTCCTGTTGGGTCAATATTTTTATAGACAGGTCTACCATATAAGTCAGTAACAACTTCAAATGGTTCAATAAACCTATTATTTTCAAGTATTATGGGAATATTTTCTCCTTCTTTTGGGTCTTCAATGATTATATAACTTTCTGGTAGAAGTTGAAGTAATGTTTTTTTAAGAGTATCTATATTTTTTTCACTTACCCATCCTGTTATTCCTTTAACAAATTTTGAAATCCCAAGTTTTTCCTTTGCACAAACAAATTCGTAAAGGGATTTATAATAGTCGTAACATATAAAAATTTCTTTTTTGTAGTCCTTTATTTCTGATAATTTCTTTTTTATTTCTAAAATTGCTTGTTCATTTTTAAATTTAATATTTTCAAGTTTTTCATAAATCTCTTTTATTTTTTTATTCCATTTTCTTACATATAAAATTTTTCCACCTATTTGTTTTAAAAAAATTTCAGCAATTTCTCTTTTATCTTTTCTAAATAATAAAATATACAAAAAATCTTTTTGAACCTCACCAATTTTTTCAATGTATAAATCTTCAGAAATGTTTTCTAATTTTATTTTTTGTGGCAAAGAGAAAACAAAAAATGAAAAATTAGAAAGAGTGAAAAGTTTAGAGAAAATCAATTCTGTTTTAAGAAAAGGAGCAATCTCTTGATTTAATTTTTCAATTTTTTGAATGACTCTTTTTCTTTTTTCTATTTCATTGTAAAGTTTTAAATTTTTATTGTAAATCTTTTCAAATGGAAAACTTTCAAGGATTTTATTTTCCTCATTTTCATCTATAATTATTTTTTCATTCTCTTGTTTTTCTCCAATTTCATTTAATATATTTTCCAAAAACTTAAGTTTCTTTATCTTATCTTCTATCTCGTCTTTTGATAACTTATTTTTTTCAAATCCCTCAAAGGGAACATTTTCAATCTCAACAATACCTAATTTCTGTAATCTTTTTAATAAAACCTCTTCCTCTCCTAAGAAAAAACAAGTAAATTTTTTTATTCTACTTATCATGAATATTCCTTATTAATTTTTACATATTCTTCTGTTAAATCACATCCCCATGAAGTTGAAGAAAAATTTCCTCTTTTTAAATCAATTTCAATTTTTATTTCTTTATTTTTCATTAATTCCGATAACAATTCTCTATCAAATTTTGTTGGTTCGCCTTCAAAAACCTTAATCCCACATATCTTAATTTCAAGATTTTTTCTATCCATTCTTGCATTTGTTGACCCTATAGCAGCAATTATTCTTCCCCAGTTTGGGTCTCCACCACTAATTGCTGTTTTAACTAATATTGAACCACTAACTCTTTTTGCAACTTTTCTTACATCTTTCTTACACCATCCACCATTTACAACAACTTCAATAAATTTACTTGCTCCTTCTCCATCCTTTACAATTTTTTTTGCAAGTTCAATAGAAAGAATTTTTAAAGAATTTGAAAATTCAGTAAATTCAGGACTTCCAATATGTATTGTCTTATTTCTTGCAAGACCATTTGCAAGGATTATTACAGTATCATTTGTACTTGTGTCATTATCAATAGTAATCATATTAAATGAATCTTCAACAGCATTTTTCAAAGCAACTTCAAGTGCATTTTTATCAATAACAGCATCTGTTGTAATGAAACACAACATCGTTGCCATAGATGGATTTATCATACCTGCACCTTTTGCCATGCCTCCTATATAAACCTGTTTTTTTCTCCCTTGAATATTTGTTTTTATTTCATATTCTTTTGGAAATGTATCTGTTGTCATTATTCCTTTTGCTGCCTCTAAATTTCCATCTTCTGAAAGTTTTTCAATAAGTTTGTCAAGTCCATTTTTAATTTTTTCGTATGGCAGAGGAACCCCTATTATTCCTGTTGAAGCAAAAAGAA
>JAMWCA010000022.1 GCA_023819545.1 Candidatus Omnitrophota bacterium | reverse complement strand
TTCTAATAATTCATCATCTTTAATTTCTTCAATTTCTCTCTTCCCCTCTTCAAAAAACTGTTCAACCTTTTCAATAATTTCCTTTAACATATAGCCCTTTCTTTTTTATATATTTAATAACTTTATCCGGAACTAAATATTTTACTGACTTATTTTCAAAAATGCAACTTCTTATATAAGTAGAAGAGATATCTATGAATGGACAAGATATTATTTTGTAGTTTATTGGATATTCTATTGAAATCTTTTTATTTTCGCTTCTTCTCGCAACTAAAAATACGACTTCATTAACAAGTTCTTTTGCTTTGTGCCAGTTAGGAATATCATAAAAAGAGTCCTCGCCAACGATGAGAAAAAAATTAACTTTATAGAAAATTTTTTTCATTTCCATAATAGTTTCATAAGTATAACTTACTTCACTTTTCATAATTTCAATATCAGAAACTTTAAAAAATTGATTATTTTTTATTGCTATTTCTACCATAATTTTTCTATCAATCGGGGAGGCATAAATTTTTTTTTTATGCGGAGGTATACCACAGGGAATAAAAAATACATAATCAAGATTAAATTCCTCTCTTGCTCGTTCAGCAATAATTAAATGTCCATAATGAATTGGATCAAAAGAACCACCAAAAATTCCTATATTTTTATTCTCTAATTTGTCCATTCCCATAAATTAAATACTTATATGTTGTTAATTCTTCAAGTCCCATTGGTCCTCTTGCATGTATTTTATCTGTACTTATCCCAATTTCGGCTCCAAGACCAAATTCCCCTCCGTCAGTAAATCTTGTAGAAGCATTATGATAAACTGCTGCTGAATCAACATTTTTTAGAAATTTTTCAGCGGATTCTTTATTTTCTGTTATTATTGCGTCTGAATGGTGAGTTCCATATTTATTTATATGTTCAATAGCTTCTTCCAGGGAATTAACAATTTTTATTGAAATTATTAAATCAAGATATTCTGTATACCAATCATTTTCATCTGCTTTTTTAATATCAGGCAGAATTTTTAAAGTTTCTTCACATCCCCTCATTTCAACATTGTATTGTCTAAAAAGGTCTGCCATTTTAGGTAGAAATTCTTTTGCTATGTCTTTATGAACAAGGAGTGTTTCTGTTGCATTGCAGGTTGCTGGTCTTTGCACTTTTGCATTTAAAACAACTTTCCATGCAATTTCAAGATTAGCATCCTTATCAACATAAGTATGACATACACCAGCATAATGTTTTATTACAGGGATATAACTATTTTCAACTACTGTTTTTATTAATGAATAACCACCTCTTGGAATTATAAGGTCAATATACTGGTAAAGCTGAAGAAGGTATTTCACTGATTTCCTCCCTCCTATAGTGACCAAATTTACTATATTTTCAGGTAATCCAGATTGTTTTAATGCCTCCTTTATTAAATTAACAAGTTTTATATTTGTATTTTTTGCCTCCTTTCCACCTCTTAAAATAACTCCATTCCCTGATTTTATACAAAGAATACTTGCTTCAACAGTAACATCAGGTCTTGATTCATAGATAATACCTATCACTCCTATAGGAACTCTTATTTTTAGTATTTTTAAACCATTTGGTCTTACTGTTTCACTTATTGTTTTCCCTACTGGGTCAGGTAAAAAGAGGACATCTTTTATTGTCTTTGCAATTTTATCTACTCTTTTTTCATCAAGTTTTAATCTATCAATAAAAGCATTTGTGTAGTTTTTTTTGAGACATTTTTTAACATCTTTTTCATTTTCTTTTATTATTTCATGTTTGTGCTGAATTATTTTTTGATAGAGATTTTCAAGAAAGAGATTTTTTTCCTTTTCTGTAAATTTTAAAAGATTTAAGAAGGACTCTCTTGTTGATTTTACATCCTGAAGTATTTTTTCTTTCCAATACATTTTCCTCTCCATTTTTAAGGATAAAAAATTGTCCCTATCTTTTCTCCCTTCATTAATTTTTTTATACAGTTTGGTTTTTTACCATTTAAAATTACACAGCATTTATTTTTTGATAAAACAAATTTTGCTGCTTCAATTTTACTTTTAATTCCTCCGGTCCCCTTTTCAGATGGTGAACCAATATTTATCATTTTTTCTAATTTTTCTATTTCTTTTACCTCTCTTATTATTTTGCCTTTGTTTTTCTTCGGGTCGTTTGTAAAAATACCATCAACATCTGAAAGTATAATTAATAGGTCAGCATCAATCAAATCAACAACAAAACTTGAAAGAATATCGTTGTCTCCAAATTTTATCTCTTCAACAGCAACACTGTCATTTTCATTTATAATAGGTATCACTTTATATTTAAGTAATGTATTTAATGTATTTTTAGCATATAACCTTCTTTCAGGAATTGTTAACACATCTCTTGTAAGAAGTATTTGACCTACATTTAGACCTTCTTCTTTAAATAATCTTTCATAAGTTCTCATTAATCTACTTTGTCCAACACTTGCTGCTGCTTGAAGCATATTAAGTTTTTTGGGTCTTTTTTTCCATCCTAATATTTGCATTCCTGCTGCTATTGCTCCTGATGTAACTATTATTGCTTCTTTGTTTTTTTCTTTAACTAACCAATTTATTTGCTCAACTAAATGTTCAATTACTGAAGTATCTAACCTATTATTTTCAGTTGTTAAAACATTTGTTCCTATTTTAATAACAATTCTTTTTACATTTGAAAATAATTTTACTTTATTCATCTAAACTTTCTCTGTATTTTTTACTTTTCATTAAAAAATTTTCTAACTTTTTTTTATCGTTATTTTCTAAATATTCCTTAACTTTTTTAAGTTCTCTTTCAAATTTTTTTGTCCAGAATAAAAGATTTTTTTTATTATAGAGAAAAATATCTGACCACAATTCTGGACTACTTTTTCCTATCCTTGTAGTATCAAAAAAGCCAGGACCAAAATATTCTTTAGAAATTTCTTTATTTTTTTGTCCAACAGAAAGTAAAGAATAAACTAAAAAATGAGGGAGATGACTTGTGAAGGCAAAAATTTTATCATGTTGTTCTGGTGTCATTTCAAAGACATTGCTTCCTAAATTTTTCCAAATTTTTTTAACTTTTTCTTTTACTATTTGATTTGTTTTTTCTGTTGGAGTTATCACAACTATTTTATTTTCAAAAAGTCCTTCTTTAATATTATCAATACCACTTTTTTCAGAACCAGAAATTGGATGAGAACCAATAAAATTAGAATTTTCACCAATAATTTTATTTACTTGATCACAGACAATCTTTTTTACGCTTGCAACATCAGTAAAAAAAATTTTAGGATTGATATTTTTTATTAGCCGAAAATATAAACTCATAACATTTATTGGAGTTGCAAGAATGAGAAAATCTACATCTTTAATTAACTCTTCTGGTTTTTCATAATAATAATCAATTATTTTATTTTTCAAAGCTTTTTCCATTGTTTCTTTTTTTCTACTGTATCCGATTACTTTTTCTGCTACTTTTTTCTTTTTTAAATCAATACATATAGAACCACCAATTACTCCTATTCCAATTACTCCAATTTTTTTAAATTCAAACATTTTCAATTATTTTTCTTCTTTTTTAATAAAATATTTGAATATTTCAAGGGGTAATGGAAATACAAGAGTTGAGTTTTTTTCTGCTGCAATTTCTGTTGCTGTTTGTAAATATCTTAACTGGATTGCCATTGGGGCTTCCGATAAAATTTCTGCAGCTTCTTTAAGTTTCTGTGCTGCTTGAAATTCTCCCTCTGCATTTATAACTTTTGCTCTTCTATCTCTTTCAACTTCAGCTTGTCTTGCCATTGCTCTTTTCATTGTATCAGGTAATTCAACTTCTTTTATTTCTACAATGCTTACTTTTATTCCCCATGGGTCTGTCTGTTCGTCTATTATCTGCTGCAATCTATGGTTAATCTTTTCTCTTTCTGCAAGTATTTCATCAAGTTCAAGTTGTCCTGCTACACCTCTTAATGTTGTTTGAGCAATCTGCATAGTAGATAATTGATAGTTTTCCACTTCAACAACTGCTTTTACAGGATCCATAACCCTGAACCAAACAACAGCATTAATTTTAATTGGAACATTATCTTTCGTCATAACTTCCTGAGGAGTAACATCAAATGTTACTGTTCGCAAACTTACTTTTACCATTTTTTCTATCATTGGTATTAAAAAAATTAAGCCAGGTCCTCTTGCTCCAACTAATCTTCCAAGACGAAAAACTACACCTCTTTCATACTCATTAACAATTTTTATAGCATTTGCCAAAATTATAAAGATAAAAACAGCAAGAATTACCCATCCCATATATACCTCCTTTTTTCATAATTATATCTTAACAAAAACAAAACAGTCAAATAATTTGTATATTTGAGAAACAATAAAATTTACAAAAAATCGGAAATTATGTAAAATTTTATTATCTCAATTTAGTTTTTAAATCAGTTTTAGAAAATCAGGAGGTTATATGAAAAGTAAATTAATTGAAATGACGTTGAAAGAAGTTAAAGAGTTTGGAAAAATTGAAGTATGTGTTTTACCGTGGGGTTCTTGTGAGCCACATAATTTTCATCTGCCATATGGTTGTGATAGTTTAACAGTGGAAAAAATAGCAGAGATAAGTTGTAAAAAAGCAAATGAAAAAGGAGGCAAAGTAATAGTTCTACCTACAATTCCAATTGGTGTTAATTCTAATCTTTTTGGTTTTCCAATGACTTTACATTTTTCTCTAACAACTCAACTTGCTATAATCAAGGATATCGTTTATGCACTTGAAAATCATAAGATTTATAAACTTGTAATCATTAATGGACATGGAGGAAATGAATTTAAAGGTCTTTTGAGGGAATTATATGGGAAGACAAATGTATTTATTTTTCTGATTGACTGGTATAATGTGAGAAAAGATATTGCTGATAAGGTGTTGGAAGATAAAACAGGAGAACATGGACATGAAGCAGAAACAAGTTGGTTAATGTATCTTTATCCAGAACTTGTTCATCTTGAATGGGCAGATGATGGTGCTGTAAATCAACCAAGATTTGAAGAGATAAAAGACGGCTGGGTTTGGATTACACGACCCTGGCATCTTCTTACAAAAAATTCTGGCTATGGGAATCCAAAAAAAGCAAATCCAGAAAAAGGAAAAATAATAGTTGAGGGTGCTACTGATAGAATTGCTGAATTTCTTTTAAAATTGTCTAAATCAGTAATTGATGATAAGTTTCCTTATTAAAATGTTAAAAGATGGAAATAAAACATTTTTCAGATATAGATATTATTAGTAAGGGAGTAACAATAGGAATTGGCAAGTTTGATGGTTTTCATTTAGGGCATAAGAAAATAATAGAAGAAGTAATTAGAGAAGCAAAAAATAAGAGGTCTATACCAGCAGTTTTTACATTCAAACATTTTCCAACAGAGTTTTATTTGTCAGCATGGGAAGAAAAATTAAATTTTTTTAAAATCAGTGGCATAGAATTATGTATTTGGTGTGACTTTGAGGAGATTTCCTTTTGGGAACCATTTGAATTTATAGAATATCTAAAATCAATAAATACAAATTGTGTAATAGTAGGTAATAATTTTAAATTTGGTTCTCATAGAAAGGGTCAAATTTCTGACTTAAAAAAAGAGTTTAAAGTTTTTGTTGTTGATACAGTTATGATAGATGGAATTGTAGTAAATTCATCAAATATAAGAGAGTTTTTAAAAAATGGTGATTTTGAAAATGTTAATAAACTTCTTGGTAGAAAATTTTCTTTTAAAGGTAAAGTTATAACAGGAAATTCAAAAGGAAGAATTCTTGGTTTTCCAACTGCAAATTTATCTCTTTTTAATCATATAAATATTAAAGAAGGTGTCTATGGTTGCTGGGTAAAATATGAAGAAAAATTTTTTAAAGGTGCTTTATCAATAGGAAATTGTCCAACATTTGAAAATCAAGATAGAAAAATAGAAGTTTATATTATCGGATTTGACAGAATTATTTATGGGGAAACAATAGAAATTTTTCCGGTATATAGAATAAGAGACCAGAAAAAGTTTGATAATATTGAAAGTTTAAAAAATTCAATTAAAAGAGATGTAGAAGAAATAAATGAAAAACTCAATTTACTATAAAAGTTTATTTTATACCCTCTGAAAATTCAGGAAATTTTTCAAGGTATTCTTTTTTAAACATTTCTTTTTTTTCATCTGGCAAATCTTTTAAAAATGGTTCTCTTGCAAATCCCGCATCTATTCCTCTAAATTTTAAAGCCACTTTTCTACTTGTTATACCTCCATATCTATGAAATAATTCTACTGCTTCAGTTATCCTTTTTTGTAATTTCATTGCTTTCTCTATATCATTTCTTTTAAAACTTTCATAAATATCTATAAAAATTTCAGGTAATATATTTTGAGTTGAACCAATACAGCCAACAACTCCCATGGTTAAGGCAGGTAAAAATAATTCATCTGGTCCACTGAAAGCAATCCATTTACCTTTCATTTTTAACAACAAATCCTGCAAAAGGTAAAAATCTGTATAAGTATATTTAAGTCCAATAATATTTTTTATCTCTCCAAGTTTGATAATTTGTTGATTTTCTAAAAGAACTCCTGTTGTTTGAGGAATATAATAAAAGAAAATAGGAAGAGAAGTTGATGAAGCAATTTCTTTGTAAAAATTAAAAATTTCTTCAAAACTAAAATTATAGTAAAATGGAGGGACTGATGAAATAGCATCAACCTTAATTTTTTCTGAATGTTGGGCAAGTTTAATTGTATCTCTTGCACTTAAAGCACCAACATGAACAATTATTCTTATTTTATCACCAACTTCTTCTTTAACAATTTCAGCGACTCTTTTTCTTTCTTCTATATTCATCAGAGGGAATTCTCCTGTTGAACCACAAACATAAAGACCATTTATACCTTTTGAAATTAAAAATTTTACAAGGTCTTTTAATCTTTTTTCACTCAGATTTCCATCTTGGTCAAATGGTGTTAAAAGTGCTGCATATACACCATAAAATTTTTCCTTCATTTTTTTCCTCCTATCTAATTTATAAAGATTCAGTAGTTAAAAGATATATTCCTGACGCATTTTTTTCAACTTTACTTTCTTTTAGTCCTAATTCATGTTGTGAATAATAAGTTAAAAATAATCTCTCATTATCAACAATTGAACCACAATAAGAAGTATCACCTGAACTTGGAAGAATTTTTATAGGTATTAGTTTGTAATTTTCCATATCAATTTTTAATATCGCAGTTTTTGTTTCGTATTCATCTTCTTTTTGGGAGAGTAAATTTCCATTTTTAATATAAACCCTTCCTGCAATATAGATTTGATTTTTAAATTTAAAAATATGCGGTCCTTGAACAATGTAGTTTAAATTATATTTCTCCCATTTTTTATAAGGTGGTTGTGAAATTGCGAAAATAGGTGTTTGCCAATTTTCTCTCCTTACTATTGCATAACATAAACCATCATCTTCAAATAATAAATCAGATTCATTTGCATATTCACCTTTTACTATTTGAGATACTTGTTTAAAATTTATTCCATTGTCTGATAAATATAAATATGTTCCATTTTCTTTTAATTCATAAGCAGTCGCATATAATTTTTCTTTAAAATTTCTTATCCTCCAGAACCATAAATTGTAATTCTCAATTTTTATAAGTTTTCCCCAATTTATTCCATCTTCAGAATAACTTATATAAATATCTATTTTTCCCATTTCAAAATTAGAATATGCACCAAACACCACACCTAATTTATCTCTGAATTTAAAAAATTTTGGGTCTCTACTATCAATAAGTGCTGGGAATTTTTTTACTAATCCCCATTCTGTTAGGTCTTTTGAAAAAATTACATATATCTCACCTTTTCCTTGACGTCCGTGACTTGTTCCATGTCTGAATGTTATAAAAAATCTATCTTTATGTTTTATTATATCTGTGAAAGCATTATGATATCCATCCCACCATACACATCTTATTTCCATTTCATCCCTCCTTTTGTGTTATTTTAACGAAAATTTGAAATATTCAAATAAAAAAAGTAAATTTTTTAAAAGGTATGACCTAAAATTTTTTGTAAAAGTTCTTTGGCTGCAATTATTTCTGCCTCTTTTTTATTTTCTCCTTTCCCTTTTCCTTTTTTCTTTATCCCTTTTATTCTAACTTCAACTACGAATTCTTTTTTATTATGATATGTTTTTTCAGAAATAACTTTATATTCTGGAACAACTCCTTTATTTTTTAGAGAGTAATTTAAAATTAAATTTTTATAATCTTTCAGTGGTTCAAGTTCTCTATTTAAAATAAATCTTTTTATAAATTTTTTGACGACTCTCCAACCACCGTCAAGATATAATGCACCTATTATTGCTTCAATAAATTTATCTGTTCTTTTAATATTACAATTTTTATGTTTGACAAATTTGATTATTTGAATTTCATCGCATACTTTCTTTAGATAATTTCTATTTACATAAGATGCTTTTAAATTTGTCAAAAATTCTTCTTTTTTATCTTTATGTTTTTTGAATAAATAAATTCCAATAACAGTATCTAAAATTAAATCACCAAGAAATTCAAGCCGTTGATATGTTAGATTGTTTGAATAAGAGGGATGTGTTAATGCTTCTTCAAGTAATTTTTTATTTTTAAATTCATATCCAATTATTTTTTCTAATTCCTGCATATTAAAAGTCCTGTTAAAATTAGACAAAACAAAAAAAATGGATAAATTCCATATTTTGAATAAAAGGTTTCATAAATCTCTACAGGTAAAGAAAAATTTAAAATCCCCTCAAAAAATAATTGTTTATTTTCTTTCTCAAGAATTTTCTCTATTTTTCCTTCTGGACTTATTATTCCTGTTATTCCTGTTAATCCTGTCTGTAAAAAATATCTACCTGTTTCAATCGCTCTAAAAATATTATGATAAAAATGTTGATAAGGACCAAATGAATCTCCAAACCATGAATCATTTGTAATTACAATAAAAAAATCAGTTTTATTTTTTAAAAAATTATAACTCATATCTGTAAAAATATTTTCATAACATATAAGAGTTGAAAATTTTATATTTTTGTATTTAAAAGTTTTGTAGTTATTCCCTGGTTTCAATTCTGGATAATAACCAGCAATTTTATAAAATATTTTTCTAATCAAAATAAATCTTTCCCCAAGAATGAATTCTCCATATGGAACAAGATGGATTTTATTATAGACATCAATTATATCATTATTAATAAAAACTCCTGAATTATAAAGATTGTTATCCTGTTTTGTAAATGTTCCAATTAAAATCCCTGTCTTATTGATTTTTGAAAATTCCTTCAATTTGTTGATTAATTCAAAATCTTCAGTAATTACATTTTGATAAGTTCCTTCTGGGAGAACAATTAAATCAAAATTTTTATTTTTTGTATATTTATCAAGAAAAGATAAAATTGCATCTTTGTTCTCATTAGAATCTATTTCAGATATTTTAAAATTTGGCTGTATTAAACATATTTCTAAATTTCCCTTTTTTTCTTTTTTAACAGGGAATTTTAAGATTGAAAAAAGAAAAATTAGTAAAAGAATAAAAAAAATCATCTGTAAAGAGAATTCTTTTTTTACCAAACTGTAAATAAATAAATTTGAAGCAATTATGATAAAGGATATACCGTAAATTCCAGTAAACTTTGCAATTTGTGATATATAGTAATTTTTATATTGAGATAATCCGATAACAAGCCATGGGAAGCCAGTTAAAAGATATGACATTATTATTTCAAGAAAAACCCATAAACAAGCACCAAGAAATATGATTTTTTTCCTATTAAAAGAAAAGATAAAGAAGATAAAAATTGCCCAGTAGATTGAGAGATAAAGAGCAAGAAGTAAATAAATAGGTCCTGAAACTTTATTTAACCATGAAAGAGATATAGAATAAAAAATAAATCCTGAAAATAATCCATAAAAAATTTTTAAAAAACTTTCTTTATCACTTATTAGAAAAATTGGAACAAAAGAAACAAAAGAAAAATACCAAAAATTGAATGGTGGAAAGGAAAAAAATAATAAAAGAGCACTGATTAAACAAATAACTAAATTTAAAAGAAAGTTACTTCTCAATTTTATTTTTTTCACCAAGTTTAATTATTTTCATTCTCAAATCTTTTATTTTCTCTTCTTCAACTATTGATATCCCAAGAATAATAACTTCATCTCCAATTTCAAAAAATCTTGCAGAAGGGCCATTTAAGCATATAGTTCCAGAATTTTCTTCACCTTCAATAACATATGTAAAAATCCTTGCTCCATTATTTAAATTCAAAACATAAACCATTTCACCTGGTAAAATATCAGCAACTTCCAATATTTTCTTGTCAATTGTTATACTTCCTTCATAATAAAGATTCTTATCAGTTACTTTCCCACCTTTAATTTTACATCTTGTCATTATCCTCATTTTAGTCCTTCTTTAATAAATATAATTTATTTTACCGTATTTTAATTTTTTTACAACCTCATTTTTTTATTGTAAAATTTTGAAAATGTCAGAGATTAAAAAAATTTATGAGAAAATAAAATATTTTAAAAAATTAGATACGAAAACATACCAGATACTTGGCTATCTCGGATTTATGAAAGAAGATATTTTAAAAACAGATGTTGGTTTTTGGGAGATATATACAAAGAAAAATTTTATATTTCCACATTTTTTAAGTGAATTTAATCCTCCAATTAATAAGTTTTGTGCAATTTTTAAAAATTCAAAAGAATTTATCATTTATGGAACTTTTGAAAAACTTGATGAAGTCAAAGAGAATTTAATTCAAATTGCGAAAACTTTTTTTAATAAAGAAAAAAGAATTTTTGGAATTCCACTTACTTTAACCGAAGAGAATGCTCAAGATTATGGGTATATAAGGGGTTTAACTTTAGGATTTTTATTACTTATTTTTGATTTTTCATATCCTTTTATTTTTAAATTTAAATCAGGTTTTATAATGGGTTTTATTGAATATGTGAAAGTTATTTATTATGGGACCCCTGGATTTGGAATTTTCGTTGGTATTACAGGAACAGGACTATACTTTATTTTTCTTTTTATTTTAATCCCAATTCTTTTTGGCTGGCTATATAAAAAATTAGCAACAAAAAGAAATTTGAAGATTCTTAATTTTTTTATTCAAAATATATCGTCCTATAATTACGAATTTGGAATTGATGCTGAGAAAACTATTGAAGATGAATTTAGTTTGATTATTGAAGAAAATAAAAAACAACAGATATATAATGAACTAAAAAATTATGTAAATATTGAGAAAAAAGATTTTGAAGAAATATATGAAAAACTTAAAACCGGATTTCTCAATATAAATGAACTCAATAAGTTTTTTCAAGAATATGAGAAAGTTTTAAAAAATTTTCCATTTAAAAAATTTCTTGATATTGTTTTAAAATATGAAACTGCTAAATATTTTACTGAAATTAAATTCCAAATTGATGAATAAAAGGTTTTCAAAACTTTTCTTTTAAGGTAAAATAAATTCTAAAATTATTTAGAAAATGGAAAAATTTATAGGAAAATTTTTATTAACTATAGGAGTTGTGCTAATTTTTGTTGGATATGTTATTTACAAAGGGATAAAATTTCCTATTGGTAGATTGCCCGGTGATATTTTTATAAAGAGAGAAAATTTTGTTTTTTATTTTCCAATTGTTTCAAGCATAATTATAAGTATAATTTTGACAATAATTTTTTCATTATTATTTAGGAGGTAATATATGGAAAGAAAAAGTGGGTATGAAATATGGGATGAGAAAAAGATAAAAGATGTTTTTGATTATTGTGAAAACTACAAAAAATTTTTAAGCGAAAATAAGACAGTAAGAAAATTTATTAAAACTTGTATAGAAGAAAGTAAAAAGTTAGGATTTAAAGAAGTGGAAAAATATGAAAAGTTAAAGAAAGGAGATAAATTTTTTAAAATAAATAAAGGTAGAGAAGTTATATTTGGAATTATTGGTGAGAAAAAATTAACTGAAGGTTGTAAATTTATTGTTGCTCATGTTGATTGTCCGAGAATTGATTTAAAAACAAGCCCACTTTATGAAGATGAAAATATTGCATTATTCAAAACATATTATTATGGAGGAATAAAGAAATATCATTGGTTGACAATTCCACTTGCTCTACATGGATTTGTTTTTATGAAGGATGGAACTATAAAAGAAATTGAGATAGGTGAAAAAGAAAATGACCCTGTTTTAACCATTACTGATTTACTTCCACATCTTGCAAAAGAACAATATAAAAAAACTATTGAGGATGGTTTTCCTGGTGAAAGTTTAAATGTTTTAATTGGAACAACTCCTGATAAAAATAAAGAGAAAGAGAAAGTTAAAAATAATATTTTAAGAATATTAAAAGAAAATTATGGAATTGAAGAAGAAGACCTTATAAGTAGCGAACTTGAACTTGTTCCTTCTGGAAAAGCAAAAGATGCAGGTATTGACGGGAGTATGATTCTTGCATATGGTCAGGATGATAGGGTTTGTTCTTATGCTTCTTTTACTGCATTACTTAATTCAATTGATTCTATAAATAATATTTTTTGTATTTTAGTTGATCAAGAAGAAATTGGAAGTCGTGGTTCAACAAGTGCATCTTCATCTTTCTTTGAATACTTAATTGAAGAAATTCTTGAAAAATCGGGTTATTCAATTTTAGAAAAGAGGAAATTATTTGAGAATTCAAAAGCAATATCAGGTGATGTAAATACACTTCTTGACCCTAATTATAAAGAGGCATATGAGCCAAAAAATGCAGCAAGAATAAATTGTGGTGTTGTTCTAACTAAAATAACAGGAGCAAGGGGAAAATCTGGAAGTACTGAACCGACAGGTGAATATATTGCTTACATAAGAAAGATATTTGACAAAAACAAAGTTCTTTGGCAACCTGGAGAGATTGGAAAACTTGAACTTGGTGGTGGTGGAACAGTTGCTTCATATTTTGCGAGATATAATATAGATACGATTGATTGTGGGACTGGTGTTTTATCAATGCATGCACCTTTTGAGTTGACTGGTAAAATAGATATTTATTCAACTTTTGAAGGTTATAAAGTTTTTTATTTAGAGGATTGAGATATGGAAAAAATTATAATACAGACAAAAAGGAGGACTGAATTTGTTGATATAACAGGAGAAATAGAAAGAATATTGAAAAGTAAAAATGTTAAAAGTGGTATCTGTTATATATTTGTTCCTCATACTACATGTGGTCTTACAATAAATGAAAATGCAGACCCTTCAGTAAGAAAGGATATAATTGAAAAACTTGAACAACTTGTTCCAGAAAATGATAAGTATTCTCATACAGAAGGAAATGCAGATGCTCACATAAAATCAAGTATTGTTGGTCATTCATTAACTGTTTTTATAGAGAATAATTCTTTACAACTCGGAACATGGCAAGGGATTTATTTATGTGAATTTGATGGTCCAAGAACAAGAAATGTTTGGTTAAAAATCTTACC
>JAMWCA010000176.1 GCA_023819545.1 Candidatus Omnitrophota bacterium | reverse complement strand
GTTGTAGAACTTGATATGCCTAAATTGGATTTATCAGATATAAATTCAGATGGACTTATTGATATTTCTGATTTAATACTAATTTTAAGAAAATCAATTGGACTTCTTTAAACACCACTATTTTTCTTTACATCTTTAATTCTGGACAAAAATAAAATTGAAAAATTAAAACCTTGTTTTTATACCTGTAAATAATCTCCAGTTAGGTGTTCCATATCCATCAATAATTCCTGCACCAGCACCAATTATAAATTGAATACTTTTCAAATCTGCTCCAAGTGAAATTATCGCTTCAACTGGTGTTGATTCTTTTGCTTTGAAAATTCCATTATCACTCCTTCCTATTATCTCCCCTGATAGATGAATTTTATCTGTTATAAGGTATATTAATGAGGCACCAAATAGAAAAGTATCATCAATGTTTATCTGCCCAATTGTCGCTTTCTTCTGATGTGAATACCCTAAATTTATTGCTCCTATTAATTTATCTGTTAAATATTTATCAAAAGAAAATTTTAGACCATAGACAGTTGAATTTGCATTTATCAATGAATTATCATCTCCTGTATCAAATCCTATATATGGTAATAAAACAACTCCATAACATTCTCTTCCACCATCCCAAATTTTTACTTTTCCAATTAAATATACATCTCCAAATCCTGAATTCTTATATGGTTGTCCTGATAATACATCTTGACGGATTAAATATGGGACTAAAACTGAAAGATTAAATCTATCTGAAAAACCAAAAGTAAGTCCTGTCTGTAATAAATTTTGAGATTTGATTATTTTTTGATTTGTTCCTCCAACTACTCCTTCAAGAATACTATTTGCATATGAATAAATTAAATCAATCTGAACATCCCCTCTTTCAAGTAAAAATCTTGTTGGTGTTGCAATTGTATATTTTTCCCCTGATATTAATTTAAAATGATTTATATCTTGAGCAGAAATGTTTGAAGAAAAAGAAATTAAAAGAATAAAAATTATTAAAAAAAGTCCCTTCAATAGTTTTCTCTTAAGAATCAAAATTGAAAGAGTGATTAGAATCAATGGTAAAATTAATCCTTTTATACATAAGTAAGCAAATATAACAAATGGAATAAGAGAAACTCTAACTATGCCTTTTAAAATCGGACTTTTTGAAATAATCTCTGCATATTTTGGTGAATGAGTATAATACCATCTTACAAAAATCCTTCCAATTTTATTCCTTAACAAAAATTTATCTCTAAACTCTCTTAAAATTTTTACTATTGGATGATTATAATCACCAAAACATGCAGTCGCTATAAAACAACCACCTCCACCACTCACTTGTTGAGGGCCTTCTTCAATATATCCAAATGCTAATGGGTCAACTATCACTCCATTTTCTTTTTTATCATAATCAAAAGGAATATTTCCATCTTTGAAAATTATAACTACCATTGTTGAATTAGGAGTAGGATGTGTCAACTTTATAAAGTCAGAATACCCAGGAGTTAAAAGTATCCAACCTGTTGTTTTGGGATTATATTTCCATGCAGTATTAACTCTATCTGGTATTATAAATTTAATACTTTGTTCACTCCCTCTATCTAAACCTTCAATTCTTGTATCATACATTCTTTTAATTCCATAACTTTTTGATGCTAATAACCCGATGAGGTCTGGGTTAATTTCTCTTACGTATATCATTACTCCTGGGTCTATTTTTTCTGAAGAAACATTTGTTCTAAAAATTGTTGTATCTTCTTTAGTATTTTCATCAAGCAAAACTAATCTACCAATTTTTACTTTAAATTTATTAGAAATCTCTTTCCATTCTGACCACTCTCCATTTTCATCTCTGCACCTTATACTGAAGTTGTAATATTTTTCTTTTTCAAATAAAGCAAAAGGTAAAACTATTTTTACTTCAGTAAATCCTTCTTCATTCTTTTGTATATCAGTATCAACAAGATCACCTATATCGTTAGGCAACATTACAAAAAGTTGATATTCATATTCATTGACTTTATCTCCATCATCATCTTTGAAATTTGCTATAATTGTTATAAATGTCTCTGGCCTCACAATATCATTTTCTGGACTTGGATATATACTAATATCTAAAACTTCTGGTCTTCTATTTATCCTGACATTTACGTTTATATCTTGCTGTGTAGTATTTGGTGTTTTATTTTTAAATAATATCTGCGCTGTATCTCCTGCATTTCCTCCTTCCCTTGAAATTGTAACTGTTTCTTTTTCACTTGCTTTTAAAGGACCACCACTTGAGGGAGAAACAGAAAGCCAATTAGTTTGTGTTGTAGCTTCCCAAATTAAACCATCTTTTGTTCCACTATTCTTCACTTCAATTTGCTTTTCAAATTCAGTTATTTTGAAAACAATAGAATCAGGATAAACAGATAAAGTTGGCATTACAATATCATTATCTTGTTCTATTACTGTTATTGTTTTACTTGATATACCTGGTGCACTTATTGTTATTGTTGCAGTCCCATTTATTACATCATCATCTTCTTTCGCTGAAACTGTTATTGTTTGATAGATATTCCAATTGGTAGATGTAAATGTAATAGATGTAGGTGAAACACTTATATCACTATCTCCACTTACTGATATACTTGCAACAACAGTTCCT
>JAMWCA010000175.1 GCA_023819545.1 Candidatus Omnitrophota bacterium | reverse complement strand
GCAAAAATATAATATGTTCCTGAAGGTAAAACAAGTTCTCCTGATTTAATTTTACTGTCAAGATATTTTTTACATTCTTCAACTACATTAACTTCTGCATAACCTTCCTTTTTATCAAATAAGACATAAGAAACTAAAAATGTATTTTCACTCTTAATTTCTTGCGGACCAGATATAAAATTAATTTTTGAAAGTTGACCCAAAGGAATTTGTTGACCATCCATTGAAGGAACAAGAATATCTTCTAAAGATTCAGGGTTATCACGTAATTCCCGTTGATATCTAACTCTTACTGGATATCTTTCTCTACCTTCTATCGTATAAGTGATAGGTATACCTCCAATAGCAACTTCAATTACATCCTGCACATCTCTAATATTTATCCCATATCTTGCAATCCTTTCTCTATCAATTTCTATCTCTAAATATGGTTTAGAAACAATTCTATCTGGAATAACTGTATCAGGATTTACACTTGGAACCTCCTTTAAAAATTCAGCAATTTTATAACCTACTTGTTCAATTTCATTTAAATTATTTCCAAAAACTTTTACTCCCATAGGTGCTCTCATACCTGATTGAAGCATAACAATTCTTGCTGCTATTGGCATAAGTTTTGGTGCTGAAGTAGAACCAGGAATTTCTGCTACTTTAACTATTTCACTCCATATATCATCAGGACTTTTTATATGAGGCCTCCATAATCTTTCTCTTTTTCCTGTTTTTGGGTCAGGTGGTCCATATTCTGGTTTATAGGTGATAAAAGTTTCAATCATATTTATTGGTGCAGGGTCTAAAGGTGTTTCTGCTCTACCTAATTTCCCAACCACACTTTCTATTTCAGGAATTTGTTTTATTAAAATATCTTGTTTTTGAATAATTTCATATGCCTCTCTAATAGAAGCATGTGGCATAGTAACTGGCATAAAAAGAAAAGAACCTTCATCCAAAGTAGGCATAAACTCTTTACCCAAACCAGGAAATTTATGTATAAAATAAGAGAAAATTCTGGTTGATTTTATTTTTTTAGGTAAGAAAAACGAAACCTTATCAAAACCCAACCAAACGATAATGCCAAAAATTGTTACTATCAAAGGAAATAAGAGAAAAAGAAATTTTCTTTTAATAAAAGATTGTAAAATTTTAGGATAAAGTGGTATTATAACAGTTGCTAAAACTCCCCAGAAAAGTGCTGGCAATAGAACTATTACAAAGTTTTTCCAGAAACCTGTGCCCAAACCTAAAGGCATCCATCTTTTTGTTAAAAGTAAAAGAAGATAAAAACAAGCGATTGCTCCGGTAATAAAGAATATTTTTTGTTTGGGAATTGTTAGGGGTAAAAGTTTATGAATAATAATAAAATAAATACTTGCAAAAATTAAAGGTATGGCAACCCATAAATTTATTAAAAACAAACTCAAAATACCTGAAATAAAAAGAATAATAGAGCCAATCATTTTTGTCTTGGAACTATAACTTCTTTTACTTAAAAGTAGATGACATAAAGTAGGAATTACTGTAAGCGCAATAATAATGGAAGCAAAAAGAGCAAATGTTTTTGTATAGGCAAGTGGTTTAAAAAGTTTTCCCTCAGGACCTGTAAGAGCAAAAATGGGTAAAAAACCAATTATTGTAGTTGATATGGCAGTTAATACTGCACTACCAACCTCACTTGTAGAGCGATAAACCACACTTAAAGAATCTTCGTCTGGTCTTGCATGACTAAAATGTCTTAAGGTATTTTCACATAGAATAATTCCCATATCAACCATTGTCCCTATTGCAATGGCAATTCCACCTAAACTCATAAGATTAGACTGGACATTGAATACCTTCATAAAACCAAAAGAGAGAAGAATAGCAAGTGGAAAATTAAAAGAAATAATAAAACTACTTAAAATTTCGTTTAATATCAAAAAAACTACAAAACAAGTAATTATAATTTCTAAAATTAAAGTATCTTTCAAAGTATTCAAAGTTTCTCTAATGAGTTGGGTTCTATCATAAAAAGGAACAATCTTTACTTGGGAATAAGAACCATTAGGAAGAATTTTTTTAGGCAGACCTAATTCAATTTCTTTAATTTTTTCTTTTACCCTATTAATTACTTCAAGAGGATTTTCTCCATATCTACAAGTAACAACGCCTCCTACGACTTCCTTTCCCTCTTTATCAAGTAGCCCTCGTCTTAATGCAGGACCAACAGTAACATTAGCAATATTTTTAATAAAAATTGGGACATTTTCTGTTTCTTTCACAACTATATTTTCAATATCGGAAATGCCTTTAATAAATCCTTTACTACGAATAATATATTCTACACCATTAAATTCAATTGTCTCTGCACCTACATCAATATTTGATTTTTTAACAGCATTAACTATATCTCCTAAAAATACTCCATACTGTCTCATAGCATCTGGATTAACATCTATCTGGTATTCCTTTACATAACCACCAACTGAAGCAACTTCGCTTACTCCTTCTACTGATTGCAAAGCATATCTCACATACCAGTCCTGAATAGACCTTAATTCTTGCAAATCAAACCCTTCACCTTCAAGAGTATACCAAAAGATTTGTCCAAGACCTGTGGCATCAGGACCAAGATATGGAATTACTCCTTCTGGAAGTCGTTGTTGAACAATGCTTAATCTTTCAAGAACTCTACTTCTT
>JAMWCA010000174.1 GCA_023819545.1 Candidatus Omnitrophota bacterium | reverse complement strand
ATAGGCAGAGGCGAAGGAGTAAGTATCAGAGAAATTGTTGAAAATCTAAAACAAATAACTGGGTTTGAAGGTGAAATAATATATAATGAAAAAATGCCTGAGGGAGCACCAATAAGAATACTTGATACTGGAAAAATAAAAGAACTTGGCTGGCAACCTAAAATTACAATTTATGATGGCTTAAAACTTACCTATGAATGGTTTAAAAATAATTATAATTTTTAGATACGAAAATTAAATAATGATGGATTTTAAATTATCAAATTTTAACTATTGTTTAAAAATTGAGGTTAATTTTGGAAAAAAAGAAATCATATTTTTCATTTAATATCCTTCTAAAAAAAGATTGGAGTTTAATAATTTTAATATTAATCCTGTTTATTTTCAACTATCCATATTTTAACAAACTCTTTATTCCTATACATGATACAATGGCAAGTTTTCAGATTTTCTACCATGTCTATAGTGAATTATTTTACAATCATCAATTGCCACATTGGATACCATACGGAGCATATGGAATACCATCAGATTTCTGGCAATTACATTTTTTAACTCCTTTTAGTTATTTCACTATGCTCATTGGTCTATTGATGAAAATTAAAAATACTCTTTTTCTTTTTAAAATTTCTATTTTCTTTGAACAGATAATTTTTCTATTGGGGACATATCTTCTTGCTCGTCTTTTGTTTAAAAGAAAGAGCACAATTTTTATAATATGTTTACTTGCGATTGGCAGTACTGTATGGCACATTCAAATATTATTTAATTTTCGGATGTATTACCTTTTTCCATTAACTCTCTTTTTTGTCTTTGCATTTTTCTTTAAGAAACAACCTAAATTTATATGGTTAGCTGGAATTACAAAATTAATCTGGCTCTTTGGAAATCCTCAGTATTTTATCTGTTTATGGCTTTTTGTTTTTCTTGTTATAAGTGCAATTTTTTTTATAAAAGACAGAGATTTAAAGCGTCATTTTTTTTCATATACTTTTGAAAACATTTTTTACTTGTCAATATTTTTTTCTCTTCTTTTTATATACATCTTTTTTTATAAAAATATTTTAAGTTTTATTGCACTCATAGAGCGCTCTGGTTCGTATAGAAATTCTCTAAAAGATTTTTTAACTTATGCTGGTAATCCAGAATTTCGGGTTCTTCTTAAAAGTTTTATATTTATGAGACCAATATTTTTACCATTAGGGTCTGGTTTTGATAACACCGTATATATAGGTATAATACCGATATTCTTTTTTGTATACGCTATTTTAACTGTAAGAACAATCTCATTCCTTGCATTTTTAAGTGCAACTGGAGTACTTATATGGCTTTCTTTTGGAGGAATTTTTTCTGGTTTAGTTTACTACCTCTTTCCAATTATCTCTTACTATAGACATATTGGGCTTGTTTTTGGACTTGTAAAGATATTAATTCTGTTTTGCGCAGGTTTCGGATTGGAAAAATTTTGGACACTTCCTTTAAAGAAAAATCTTTTTTATATTTTTTTGACTTTTATAATTTTCATTTTTTTAGTTGATTTATTCTCGTTTCGGATAGAAATATATTCATTTCTAATAAAATTGGTTAATTTTAAAACAATGTTTGGATTGTATATTTTTCTTGTTGCAGTTATTTTCTTTCTTTATAAATGGCGAAAAAGTTTTCAATTTATTATTAAAAAACTGAGTGAATTTATAATAATCGTCTTTTGTTTTTTTAATATGTGGTCATTTCAGAAAGCAGTATTCAATCTTTCTTCTAAATTACCACCTTCTTATACTCATTTTCTTGATACATTTTTGGTCAATCAACTGAAATTTCAAGAACAGCGATTAGAGTATCCTTTAAATGAAAGATCTCAAAACGCCTTAAAATTAATCACAATGCCGGGGTCTTTAGCTATTTATTCTTGGGCTGCTTTTAGTTTCCTACAATTTGATCCTTGCAAGGAACATTTCAGAATATCAATGTTATCAGAGGGAGTAAATAGATTACTTAAAATAAAATATAACAACAATACTGTTCTTAAACGTCTATTGGGTTGTAATTATCCTAAACTTAGATTAGTTCCAAATGCTGTGTTTTGTGATAGTTTAAAAGAAGCAATTGAAACTACTCAAAAAATAGAAAATATTGATAATGTTGTAGTTATTAGAATTAATAAAAAGGAAAAACCCCTTCTTTCTGCTTTTCAAACACAACAAAAAGATGCAAAAGGTGAAATAAAAGTAATAGAATTTAACTCAAATGAAATTGTTATATCTGTAAAAGTCTTTGATGACCCAGGACTTTGGCTTGTTTATAGTGATGCCTTTCACCCCAGATGGTATGTAACAGTTAATGGAAAAAAAGATAAGATTTATGAAGCATATTTGGCATTCAAAGCAATTTATCTAAAAAAAGGAGATAATATTGTAAAATTAAAGTTTCATCCAGGATTTTTTTGTATTACTACAATTTTAGTAGCTATATTCTGCATACTTTTAAGTATTGTTATTATGGTTATAATAAATAATAAGAAGTCAAAGAAAACAAAATGAAAAATGTAGAAGTTTTAATACTCGGTGGTGGGCCCGCAGGAATGTCAGCAGCATTTGAATTGCATAAGTCAGGGAAACATTTCGTAATTATTGAAAAAAATGAAACAGTTGGAGGATTAGCAAGAACACTTTATTATGGAGAATTTAGAACAGATATAG
>JAMWCA010000021.1 GCA_023819545.1 Candidatus Omnitrophota bacterium | reverse complement strand
CTTCAATTATTTTTATCTTAATTTTTATCGGTATAGTTTATATAAGAGGTATAACAAGAAAACAACTATTTATTCTTTTTTTAATAGCAATTCTGGTTTCCCCTTTAATATGGACAATGATGGAGGATTATCAAAGAGAAAGAATTTTAACCTTTATAAATCCTATGAGAGATCCACTTGGTAAAGGTTATAATTTACTTCAGTCAAAAATTACAATTGGTTCTGGAGGTTTTATTGGTAAGGGATTTATGAAAGGAACTCAGACAAAACTTGCTTTTCTTCCTGAATATCATACAGATTTTATATTTTGTGTTCTTGCAGAAGAATTTGGTTTTTTAGGTGTATTAATTTTTGTTTTAATTTATTTTTATTTTCTTTTTAAAATCCACGAAATTATCTGCTTATCAAAAGATATGTTTGGTAAACTTATTTCAACTGGAATTTTTGTTATGTTTGCAGGTCATTTTTTAATAAATCTCGGTATGACACTTGGAATTTTTCCAATTGTTGGGATCCCTCTTCCTTTTATAAGTTATGGTGGCTCTTGTTTGATAGTTTCTATTTTATCAGTTATTGTTCTATCAAGTATTGAAAAACATTCAATATTATTTTAAAAATGATAAAGAAAATTGAAGAATTACTACCTTATGTTGAAAATCCAGCAAGATATTTAGGAAAAGAAATAAATGTATATATAAAAAAACAAGGGAAAGTAAAAGTTGCTATCGGATATCCAGATATTTATGAAATTGGCATGTCATCACTTGGTTTGAAGATTTTATATGGTATTCTAAATGAGCGAGATGATTGTATATGTGAAAGATTTTTCCTTCCTTGGATTGATATGGAAAACAAAATGATAGAAAAAAAGATTCCTCTTTTTACACTTGAAACAAAAACTCCGCTTTTTTTATTTGACATGATAGGGGTAAGTTTATCTTCAGAACTTAATTTTACTAATTTTTTAAATCTTCTTTTTCTCTCAGGTATTCCGATTTTTTCAAAGAATAGAAAAAATCAAGACCCAATTATATTGATTGGAGGGAATTCGGCTTTTAATCCACTTCCACTTTCCCCTTTTGTTGATGCATTTTTTATTGGTGAAGGAGAAGATACTTTAAATAAAATAATTGATATTGTCAAAGAATATAAGGGTAATAGATTTAAAATTCTTGAAAACTTAAATAAATTAGAATCTATCTTTGTCCCATTGTTCAAAAAAGAAAAAGTGAAAAAAGCATTTGTAAAAGATTTAAATCAAGCATTTTTTCCAGTAAGATATTTAGTTCCATTAACTTCAATTATTCATGACAAAATTTCAATAGAAATAATGAGAGGATGTGTTCAAGATTGTAAATTTTGCCAAGCAGGAAGTTGTTGGAAACCTGTTAGAATTAGAAATTGGGAAAAAGTTTTAGAAATTGCTAAAGAAACATATAAAAATACAGGATATGAAGAGATATCTCTTTTATCTTTTTCAGCCGGAGACCATCCTCAAATAGAAAAGATTGTAATAAAATTAGTGGAAGAGTTTAAAAATAAAAATGTTTCTATTTCTTTTCCATCTTTGCGAATTGATACCTTTTCTTTTCAACTTGTCCTAAAAATAAAAGAAATAAAAAGAACAAATTTGACTTTTGCTCCTGAAACAAGCGAAAATTTAAGAAAAAAAATTGGTAAATATATAAAAGATGAAGAACTTATAAAACTTGCAATTCAGGCAAAAGAAAATAATTATAGACATATAAAACTATACTTTATGATTGGATTACCACAAGAAACACAAAATGATTTAGAAGATATAGTTAAACTTATAAAAGAAATTTCTAAAATAATAAATTTAAACATCTCTTTCAATACATTTGTTCCAAGACCACACACGCATTTTCAAGCAGAAAGATTTATAAAAAAAGAAGAATATGAAGAAAAAAGAAACTATATAACTGAAAAACTCAAAAGAAATAAATATGTAAAATTTAATTTTCAACCATATGAAACAAGTTTGATAGAATGTTTACTTGGAAGAGGAGATGAAAATTTAGCAGGTTTAATTTATAAAGTTTGGGAAAAAGGGAATAAGTTTGAAAATTGGAAAGAGTTTTTTAGATTTAAAACTTGGATAGAAACTATTGAACAAGAAAAGATCTTTATTGATAAATACTTAGAATATTTAAATCCACCTTTGAAATGGGATTTTATTGAGGTATGATAGGCCTGGGCCGGATTTGAACCGGCGAATAGCGGTTTTGCAGACCGCTGCCTTCCCGCTTGGCTACCAGGCCATTTATAATTATACCTAAATAGCCATCTTTCTTATAATATCTAAATAACTTATATTAGGTTCTTTCTTTCTACTTACAACATCAATAAGAGGAATTCCAACAATCTCTTCGCCTTTTATACCTACCATATATCCATATTTATTTTCAAGTAAGAACTCTACTGCTTTACTACCAAAAATTGTTGCAAGTTTCCTCGTTAAATATGTTGGTCTTCCGCCTCTTTGAATATAACCTAAAATAGCATATCTTATTTCTCTTTCTGGTAATTTATCACTTAAAATTTTTGCAAGTTCTTCTGCTTTGCCAGCTCCTTCAGCCAAAACTATTATACAACTATTTTTCCCCTTTTTTTCTTCTTGTTTAATTTCTTCAACAATATTCTCAATATTAAAATCAATTTCAGGGATTATTACAATTTCTGCTCCACAAACTATTCCTACTTCAAGAGCAAGGTTTCCAGAGTCCCTTCCCATAACCTCAATAATAAATGTTCTTTCATGACTTGTTGCAGTATCTCTAATTTTATCTATTGCGTCTATTGCTGTGTTTACTGCTGTATCAAAACCGATTGTATAGTCAGTGCCATAAACATCGTTATCAATTGAAGCAGGTATATGAACAACAGGAAAACTAAATTCTGAATAAAGAGCATAAGCACCCTTTGCAGAACCATCACCTCCAATTGTAACAAGTCCTTCAATATTTTCTTGAACAAGATTTTTATAACAGATCTCTCTTATTTCTTTATTTTTAAATTCGTAAAATCTTTTTGTTTTAAGAATTGTTCCACCTTGGTTTATTATTCCACTTACACTTCTTGAAGTTAACTTTTCAAATTTTTTCTCATATAATCCTTTAAAGCCATCATAAATTCCAATAACTTCAATATTGTTATAAATTGCGCTTCTAACAACACTTCTTATAGTAGCATTCATCCCAGGAGCATCTCCACCTGTTGTTATAACCCCTATTTTTTTCATATTAATATCCGAAATCTGCTTTAAGTCCTGGTTTAATTTCTCTTGATTCTTTTATCAGTGATTTTGCTTCTTCATGCATCCATTCAAATTTATACCACCAAGATTTTGACATAATTTTTGTAATTGTTCTTATTTGCCTTATCCTTGGTATTGCTATTTTAACAAAGGAGTTTTCAAGAGTATCCCAATCTTTTGTTTCTGGGTCTGTAAATGCTTCCTTGAAATATGCTCTTCCACACATAGGGCCAGCAACAAGGTCACATACCGACCCATACTGTATTGCATATTGTTCAAAATCAACAGCCGCACTTAATAATAATAAAGGTCTTGGAGAAATTTTTTCCATTTCAGAAGCAACATCTCGCACAACTTGAGGAGAACATACATTAATCACTTTCCCATCTTCTTCTACCCATAATACAGGGACTTGTGTTTTGTAAAAATGACCAAACTGTGAAAAATCTTCTGCCATTTTTATTAAAGAATCTGGCAATTTTTTTGCTTTTTGAAGTTTTGTTTCTCCAGGTAGATCAGCAAGTAATGTTTCATTATAAAGTGGTTTTTCAAGTTTTTTACATTTTTCAAAAACATTAGCAAGCCATTCTTTATTCTTTTCCCAACTTTCTTTGTTATCAGGATTCAAATAAACAAGTGTTTTAAAAGCATCTACCTTATCAACAATTTCTTCTGGTTCTATTGCAAGACGAGCAATTTTCCCTAATCCACCATCAATTTCAATTGGTTTTGTGTGTTCAAGTCGACCAATTAAAAGAATTTCTGTTCCAAGTGCTTCTTTAAATCCCGGTGTTAAAATTGCAAGATGATTAAATAATGCAGCAGTAACTTCTCCTCTAAGATGTTTTGCAAATCTTTTACAAACTTCTTTCACATCTTCATCAGTTGCTTCTCTATTTTGACCTGTATGTTTTAAAAAACTGTTTGTAAGTTTAATATATGAACTGTGTTGATCCGAAGCAAAAACATCCATAACACCATCCGGAGCGAATTTTGCTAATACTTTAAAAATTTTTTCACTTACTTCTAAACCGTCCTTATATCTAGCATAAATCATTATGCCCTCCTTTTTAAATAAAATTATTTTTTATTTGTTTTAACTTTTCCTTTAAATTTGGTTCTTTCCTTGAGATAATTTCAGCTGCAAATAAAGCAGCATTTTTAATTCCTGCTTTTCCATAAGACATACAAGCAACTGGAATACCTTCTGGCATTTGGATAATTGAAAACAAAGAATCAACAGTTTGTATATTTTTATTTGGAAGCACGACTCCTATCACAGGTATAATTGTTTTAGAAGCAAAAATACCGGGTAAATGTGTTGAAATTCTATTAAAAACAATTATTACATCTATTTCTTTTCTTTCACTAAAATCAATCAATTCATCAACCAAATCTAAATTTTCCATCCCTGATATAATTCTAATATCAAAAGGAATTTTTAACTCTTCTAAAATTTCCATACCTTCTTTTATGGTTTTTCTATCATTTTCATTATCAACAATAACCATTACTTTCCCCATATTTTTTTCATTCTTATAATTGCTTCTTTTATTTTTAGTTCATCTATTGTTAAAGAAAACCGAACATAACCTTCACCAGAAGGACCAAAGCCTACTCCTGGAGTTGCTACTATTTTACCATTTTCAAGTAAAAAGTCAACAAAACTGATTGAACCATTTTTAACTTTAACCCAGAAATAAAAAGTCCCCTCTGGTAAATTAAAATCAAATCCAAGTTCTTTTAAACCAGAAGCAAAAATATCTCTTCTTCTCTTATAAATTTCTCTAATTTTTACTACTGATTCTTGAGAACCTGTAAGTGCTTCAATCCCAGCATATTGAATTGCTTCAAATGTTCCAGAATCAATATTTTCTTTTATTTTAGCAAGAGCAGATATTAAAAAAGAATTTCCACATGCCCATCCAATTCTCCAGCCAGTCATATTATATGTTTTAGAGAGAGAATTAAATTCTATTGCAACATCCTTTGCTCCATTTATTGAAAATATATTCACAGGCCTTTTTTCAAAATATATTTCTGAATATGCTGCATCATAAACAAGAATTATTTTATTTTTTTTGCAGAAATTTATCGCTTCTTTTAAAAAGTCATAGTCAGCAAAAGTCCCTGTAGGATTATTAGGATAATTTAAATATAAAATTTTTGCCCTTTTAACAATTTCTTCGGGTATTTTATCAAATTGTGGTAAGAAATTATTTTCCTCTTTTAAAGGCAAAAAATAGCTCTGACCATTTGCAATTAAAGTTCCTATGTGGTAAACAGGATATCCTGGTTCTGGAATTAAGGATATATCACCATGATTAAGAAAACATAATGGGAAGTGAGCAATCCCTTCTTTTGAACCAATTAAAACACATATTTCATTTTCATAATCAATATCAACATCATAATTTTTTTTGTAATAGTTAGCAATTGCTTTTCTGAATTCTTTTGTTCCTTTCCCAAAAGGATATTTATGAAACTTTGGATTTTCAACTGCTTTTTTCATTGCTTCTATTATATTTGATGGAGTAGGTAAATCAGGGTCTCCAACACCAAAATCAATAACATCTTCTCCTTTTGCTATTAAATTTTTTTTCTTTTTATCTATTTCTACAAAAAGATAAGGCGGGATTTTTTTAAGTATTTCGCTTACTTCAAACATTTATAACCTCCTCTTGTATATAATCTTCCATACTATAAAAACCTTTTTCTTTTTTATTAAGAAATTTTGTGGCTTTTAAAGCGCCTAAAGCAAAAACCTCTCTATTGTAACATCTATGAGAAATTTCTATGATTTCTCCTATTCCGCCATAAAAAACACTATGTTCTCCTACTATATCTCCAATTCTTAAAGAATGAATACCTATTTCGTTAAATCGCCTTTCGCCTGTTATTCCTTTTCTTCCAAATGTCAAAATCTCTCCTATATTCAAATTTCTTTCATTACAAATTATTTCAGCAATTTTTTTTGCAGTTCCACTTGGTGCATCTTTTTTAAAATGATGATGTATTTCTTGAATTTCAATTTCATAATTTTTTAGAAGTTTGGTTGCATATCTAATTATTTCAAAAAATAAATTAACTCCTATACTCATATTAGGTGATAAAAAAACTGGGACATATACTGAAACTTCTTTTATTTTTAAGATTTGTTCTTCTTTAAAACCAGTTGTTCCAATAACGATTTTCCCTTTTTTTTCTTTAACTATTTCTAAAAAATTTATAGTTGCCTCTGGAACCGTAAAATCAACTATTATATCGTCTTTTTCAACAATTTTTTCCAGGGTGTCAAAAACTTTCACTCCACTTTTAATTTCTTTACCTATCATTGGGTGATTTTTAATTTCTATCCCTCCTTTAACAAAAAAATCACTGTCTTTTAAAGCAAGTTCTACCAACAAACTACCCATTCTGCCACAAACACCACAAATAATAAGATTAATTTTCTTCATTTTATTCCTCCCTGACTCTTTTAATTTTTGCTCCAAGTTGATTTAATTTCTTTTCAAATTTTTCATATCCTCTGTCAAGATGATATATTCTTGAAATTTCTGTAATCCCTTCAGCAGTAAGGGCTGCAAGAACTAATGCAGCACTTGCTCTTAAATCAGAAGCCATTACTTTTGTCCCTTTTAATAATTTAACCCCCTTTATTATTGCTTTTGAACCGTCAAGAGTTATGTCAGCACCAAGACGATTTAACTCCCCAACATGAATAAATCTTTCTGGAAAAACTTTTTCTGTTATTATACTTATTCCATCTGCAAGTGATAAAAAACTCATCATTTGTGCCTGTAGGTCAGTTGGAAAACCAGGAAATGGTAATGTCGTAATCTCAGTTGCTTTCCATTTATCATTTGGGATTGTTTCAGCAAAATTATTTCCATAAATAATTTTAAGTCCACATTCCTCAATTTTATCAAAAAGAGAAAAAAGATGTTGGGGAATAATACCGTTAACCCTTATTTTACTTTTTGTAATATATCCAGCCAATATATATGTCCCTCCTTCTATTCTATCAGGTATAATTTTATATTCAACTCCTTTTAACTTTTTAACACCTTTAATTTTTATGAGATGAGAACCTTCTCCATAAATTTTTGCTCCTGCCTTTTTTAAAAAGTTTGCAAGGTCTACTATTTCAGGCTCGCAGGCAGCATATTCAATAGTTGTCTCTCCTTGTGCTAAAACAGCTGCACACATAACATTTGCTGTAGCAAGCACACTTGAACCAAAACTTCCACCAAGAAAAATATCATTTCCTTTAAGATTATCTGCTTTACCAACTATATATCCCTCTTCGTTTTCTATTTGAACCCCGAGTTTTTTTAATCCCTTAACATGCAAATCAATTGGTCTTGGCCCTATTACACATCCACCAGGCATTGAAAATCTCGCTTTTTTATATTTCGCAAGTAAAGGACCTAAAAGACAGATTGACCCTCTCATTGTGCTCACAAATTCATATGGAGCAGTAAACTGATAAATACCTGATGGGTCAATTTCAAGCGTATTATTTTCAAACTTTGTCTTTACTCCCATAAAGTTTAAAATTTTTATCATAGTTTGGATGTCTTTTAAATCAGGAACATTGTGCAACACAGTTTTTCCTTCACACATTATGCTTGCCGCAATTATAGGAAGAGAAGCATTTTTAGAACCTGATATTTCTATTTCTCCTTCAAGTTTTGTTCCACCTTCAATAATAAATTTTTCCATCTCTCTCCTTTTTTATAAATTAGATATATTATTTTACATCATCTTAAATTTTTTTAAAGACCATTATTCTATCAAAAGATGATAAGTCCTTTTTAACTTCAAGAAGATATAACCCTTTTGGAATAATTTTTTTTATTTCTTTAATCTGATTATTTCCTATTTCAATAATTAAAAAACCATTTTTTTTAAGATAATAACTCACATCTTTTAGAATTTTTTTAATTATTTTAAGTCCATCTTTCCCAGCAATAAGTGCCTTTTTAGGTTCTTTTTTTACTTCTTCTGGAAGTTTTTCAAATTGTTCTTCTTTTATATAAGGTGGATTGCTAACAATTAATTCAAATTTATCATCTATATTTTCATAAATATCAGAAAGTAAAAATTTTACCTTTTTTTCCAATTTATTTAAAATTAAGTTTTCGTAAGCAATTCTTAAACTTTTTTTAGATATATCAACTCCTATAACTTCACAATTTTCAATATTTTTAGCAAGTGCAATAGAAATATTTCCAATTCCAGTTCCTATATCAAGAATTTTTACTTTTTTGGGATAAAAATATTGTCTGTAAATGTCAATTGTCTTTTCAACAAGCAATTCTGTTTCTGGTCTTGGAATAAAAACACCTTTTTCTATTTTAAATTCACAATCATAGAAATGAACTTTTTTTATTAGATATTGTAAAGGAATTCTTTTTTTCCTTTTTTCAACTAATTCTTTTATTTTTTTATATTTACTTTCTGAGATCTCTATATTCTCTACATAAATTTTATATCTTTCTATTTCAAGAACTTCAGAAATAATTATTTCTGCTTCTAAGCAAGGAGAATCTAAATTATATTTTTGAAATTCATTTTTTATTGATTTTAAAAGGTCTTTTAAATTCACATTTTTATTAGTTTACTACATTTTCTTTTGAAAGAGAAGATATGATTTTTTTAGCAGTATTTTTAATTAATGGATACTCTCCTTCTTCGCTTAAATATTCAATAAGTCCCTTTATCCCTTCGTCATAATTTTGCTTCAGGTATTCTCCAAGGACCTCAATAATATTTGTTCTTATATAAATTTCTTCTTCTCGATTTCCTTGAGGATAGTTTTCTTTTAATCTTGAAATCATTAAATCAATGCTTCTATATTCTCCAAGTTTTCCAAGAGCGATGTAATAGTAAATTCTTAACCCAGGGACACCAAATTCTCTCCACGCTTTCTTTATTATTGATAATGAATTTTTATCTTTTAAATTCGCAAGAGCATTTATAAGTTTTACAGCAAAAATAATTTCATTTTTTTGTTCATCAGTTTCTCTTTGAGAATAAGAAAATTCAGGAGATGGAAATCTAAATTCACCAGGTATACCAACTTGTTCTTCCTCTTTTATAACTATTGCTGAAGCTCCAATTCCTGAAATGTCTATTTTTACTTTTCTTAATTCAAGTAATTCCTCATATTTTCTCTTTTTAGCAGTTAAATTTTCAATTTCTTTATTTATTTTTTCAATTTCTTCATTATTTGTTTTAATTTTTTCTTCTATTGTTCTTTTTTCTTCAAGTAATTTTTTTGTTTCTTTATCAGTCAATGGTTTTCTTCCACCAGGAGTTGTTCCAGGTGCACCTTGGGGAAATTGAAATTCTTCAGGGAAAACACTAAGTTGGTTATCTATCTGAGAAATTCTATTATTTAAATTCTGTATTTCACTGTTTAAAACAATTTTTCTTGCAATTAGGTCATCTAATTTTTGATTTATATCTTGTATACTTCTTCTCGCTTCTTCTCTTTCTCTTTCCCTTTTACTAACCATTCCATTAAGTGCATCTCTTAACTCATCAACTACTTTTTCCGATTTTATATTACTGATAATATCAAGAGCAACAATTCTTATTTCAAATAATTCTTTTTCATCTTTTAAAGTTTTCAAAAGCATATCTATTACCTCATCCTTGTGAACTTTTCCAGCAGCAACTAATAAATTTCTTTTTATTTCAGGTTGGTCAGTATTTTCAATGATAGAAAGGATTTCATCTATAACACTTTCTACTTCTGATGATGAATATGCAATTATTTCATTAGATGCTTTTCTTCTTACTTCTTCAATTCCAAATTTAATTCTTTTTACAAGGGTAGATATTGGTATTAAACTTTTTTCTAACTCTGGTATTCCAACAGTTCGTTGCATTTCAGGAGGTAAAAAATTTTGGCCTTCAAGAGTTTCTGTCCCTCGAGTTGTTTTTTCTATTTTCTTTTTTTCTTCTTCTTTCTTTTTTTCTTCTTCTATTTTAAGTTGTTCCCATTTTTTTGCAATTTGAATTTCTTTTTCAGATTTTTCAATTTCATCTTTTAACCTTTGAGCGTTTTTCCCGTAAAAAGACAAAGGCGAAATACTTATAATTTTATTTAATGTATCAATAGCTTCATTTTTTTTATTTTGAGATAAATATACTAAAGCAAGAGTGTAATAATAAGAAAAATTTTGAGGATTAATATTTATTGCTTTCTGTAAATTTGAAATTGCTTTGTCTGTTTCTCCTTTTCTAAAATATGCCTCTCCAAGATAATAATAAACATCAGAATTTTCTGAAGAAGTTTTACTTATTTTTTCAAAAATATTTATTGCTTTTTCATATTCTTCTGCTTTTAAATAAACAATCCCTTCATTAATAAAATCTTTAGATTCTTTGCCAAAGGATAAAAGAGTTATTATAATTAAATTTATTAAGATTTTCTTTTTCATTTTCCCTCCCTTTGTCAAATATTACCTTAAAAGTTAAAAAATGTCAATCATTTTGCTTTTATAGAAGTTTTTTCTTCCAAGTTTTTTCTTAATTGTTCAATCAATTCCTCTATTTCTCCATCCATTATTTTATCAAGATTATAACTTGTATAATTTATTCTATGATCAGTTAATCTGTTTTGGGGGAAATTATATGTCCTAATTTTTTCACTTCTGTCTCCTGTTTTTACAAGATTTTTTCTCTGAGTATCTATTTTTTCTTTTTTTTCTTTTTCATAAAGGTCTTGTAATCTCGCTCTTAAAATTTTCATTGCTCTTTCTCTATTTTTTATTTGAGAGCGGTCGTCCTGACAACTTACAGTTATACCTGTAGGAATATGTGTTATTCTTACTGCCGAGGATGTCTTATTTACATGTTGACCACCATGACCACTTGCTCTAAATGTTTCTATCTTTAAGTCATCAGGGTTAATTTTAATTTCTTTATCTTCTATTTCAGGGAGGACTACCACGGTTGCTGCAGATGTGTGAATTCTTCCATAACTTTCTGTTTTTGGAACTCTCTGTACTCTATGAACACCTCCTTCATATTTTAAATTACCATAAACTTTATTCCCTTTAACATAAAAAATTATTTCTTTAAATCCACCAAGTTCAGAAGGGTGAGAATTTAAAATTTCAATCTCATAATTATTTTTTTCACAATATTTCAAGTACATACGAAAGAGATCAGCAACAAATAAACATGCCTCCTCTCCACCTATACCTGCTCTTATTTCTACTATAGCATTTTTATTGTCAATATCACTTTGGGGATTTAAAAGTTTTTCTATTTCTTTTTCTATTCTAACTTTTTCTTTAGTTAGAAAATTAAGTTCTTCTTTTGCAATTTCTTTCAATTCCTGTTCATTCCCTTTTATAATAGATTCGTCTTCCCTTATTTTTTCTAAAATCCTATCGTATTCTTTTTTAAGTTTTAATATCTCTTCATAAAAACTAATCTTTTTTAAAATTTCTTTAAATTTTTCGGGTTCTTTTTTCTCCTGTAATAAATAATCAAGACAATTTTTATAATCTTTTTCTATTTCTTTAATTATTTCATTTATCATACTTCTTTAAAAATTTTTCTACTCTTCCTGTACTGTCAACAAATTTTTGTTTTCCTGTAAAATAAGGATGACATTTATTACAAATTTCAACTTTGATTTCTGGTTTTGTTGACCTTGTTTTTACAATATTTCCACATGCACAAACTATCGTTGATTCTCTGTAGTCAGGATGTATTCCTTTTTTCATATTTTTCCCTCCTCTGTTATTTCTATATTAAATTCTTTTAAATCTTCTCTACTAACTGGTTTTTCTATTATTGTTATACCTTCTCCACTAAAATATTTTTTAGGTTCTCCTTCAATTAAAAATCTTACTTTTTGTATTCCAGGAAACTGAGTTGCAGTGCAGACAATTTGGGCAATTCTTGCTTCCATTAACAATGTTCCACCACCTTCTTCTACTTCTTTTGAAAAATTTAAATTTAAAGTATCTCCTTCTATATTTAAATTTAAAATTTTTGTATTTCCATTTAAACAAGTATAAAAACCTTTTTCCTTTTCATCTTCTGTCGGACCTTTTATTAGTTCTTTCATTGTATTTTCTATTCTTTTTTCAATCTTATTATAATATTTAATCTTTCTTTTTACTGGCTCAACAATAATTTTATTATTTTCCTGTCGGATTAAAAAAATATATACACTTGTTTGCTCTGTAAATTTCTCGCTAATTCCCCAGAATCCTAAAGCAAAAAACAATATAATAAAAATTGAAAGCAAAATATATATAATAATTTTTTCTTTTTTTCCCATAAGTTAAATTATAATTATACTCTTTTCCTCTTTTTAGTCAATTTTCAAAAGAAAAGATTTTATGCTTTTATAACTTTTGGAAACTTTCCTTTATATACATTTCTTGTATCAATAATAAGAGGAATATTTTCATAAAGAGTTTGATAATCAATATTAGAATGGTCAGTTACTATAATTGCAAGGTCATAAATTTTTAATTTTTCTGGGGAAAATTTTATAGAAGAAATTGATTTTGGATATTGTCTTGTTTTTCTAACCTCTTTCACATAAGGGTCATAATAATCTATTCTCTCAACATTTTTCTTCTCAAGAATTTTTATAATTTTGAAAGCAGGAGATTCTCTAATATCATCAACATCTTTTTTATAGGCAATACCAACTATTAAAATTTTGCTTCCTTTTATTGATTTTCCTTGCATATTTAACCCTTCTATACATTTTTCAACAACATAATAAGGCATCATAGTGTTTATTTCTCCTGCAAGTTCTATAAATCTTGTTGTAAAATCGTATTTTTTAGCAACCCATGTGAGATAAAATGGGTCAATTGGTATACAATGACCTCCAAGTCCAGGTCCTGGGTAAAAAGGTTGAAATCCGAATGGTTTTGTTTTTGATGCTTCTATAACTTCCCATATATCAATTCCCATTCTTTCAAAAAGCATTTTTAATTCATTTACAAGTGCTATATTCACAGCCCTATATATATTTTCAAGAAGTTTTGTTGCTTCTGCTACTTCAGTAGAGGAAACAGGAACTACTTGATTAACTACTTGTGAATATAAAACTGTTCCAATTTTTCTACAATTTTCTGTAATACCTCCAACAACTTTTGGAATGTCTTTTGTTTTGTATTTTGGATTTCCTGGGTCTTCTCTTTCTGGAGAATATATCAAAAAGAAATCTTCACCAACTTTTAACCCTTTATTTTCAAATTTTGAAAGATATATTTCTCTTGTAGTTCCTGGATATGTAGTTGATTCAAGTGAAATTATATGTTCTTCTCTTAAATTTTCATATATATCATCGGCTGTCTTATATAGATAAGTTAAATCAGGTTCTCTAAAAGGATTAAGTGGAGTTGGAACACATATTAAAATTGCATCAGCATCTTTTAATCTTGTCATATCAACTGTTGGTTCAAAATTTGTTAAAATTTCTTTTATTTTGCTATTGGGTATATAATTAATATATGAAATCCCTTTTTTCAATTTTTCTACTTTTTCAAGGTCTATATCAAATCCAATTACTTTAAATCCACTTTCAACAAATCTAATTACAAGTGGTAAACCTACATATCCTAATCCAATCACACCAATTT
>JAMWCA010000173.1 GCA_023819545.1 Candidatus Omnitrophota bacterium | reverse complement strand
TTTATATTGCCTTTATAACCTGTATATACATAGCATTAAAAAAACCTAACTTTAAATGGTGGATTATAGCGGGGATTTTACTTGGATTTTCTGCTTTAGCAAAACCGACAATTGGTATTTTCCTTCCTTTTTTACTTGTAGGACTAATTTTATACCCTGAAAAAAATATTACCCCTTTAAAAATTTCAACATTAAAACAAAAAATTTTCGTATTTTTTATTTTAGTTTTTATAAGTATTCTTGTAATCTTACCTGTAACGATAAGAAATTGGTATGTTGGAAAGGTCTTTGTTCCTATATGTTCAAATGGACCTGAAAACTGGCGTATTGGTAATAGTTCTGATTCAATCGGTCTTTTTTATTATCCTAAAGGGAAGTTACTTTCTCCTTTTTCTATAGATTTTTGGAAATTATTTATCCGAAAATTAAATCTATTTTTTGTGAGTTATGAATGGCCTCAAAATATGAATATTTATTTAATGAATAAATTAATTCCATCTTTAAAATTTGCCTTTATTAGATTTGGATTTATAGTTCCAACAGGTCTTTTTGGATTGATTTTATTTTCTAAAGATTTTAAAAAAAATTTTTTATTTTTAAGTTTTACTCTTTCAAATATCTTATGGGTTGTTTTATTCTTTATTACAGATAGGTATAGATTACCTGCTGTTTGTTGTTTTACAATTTCTGCAGGTTATTTAATTCTTTGGTGCATAAATGAAGTATTTAAAAACAAAAAAATTCTAAAGCCATTTCTTTTCATAATTTTTATTTCAATCTTTGCTTATTTATTTAACTACGCACCCTCAGAACTTCTTCCTGAAGAAAGTAAGAAAATTTTTGGATATTTAAGCACAAAAGGAATTATAAAAGATTTAGAGGCAAAAGAGGTAAATAAAGCATTTAAAAAAGCAATAGATTTTTTAAGGATTTTACCAGATGACCCTAAAAGTAATTTTTTAATGGCTATTGTTTATTATGAAAAAGGTAATAGAGAGAGAACTATTGATTATTTACATAAAACTCTTAAACTTGACCCTGAATTTAATCCTGCAAAAGAATTTTTAGAAAATTTAAATAAAAATGGTAAATTTTAAGAAAATTTTATTTTTATTAATATTTTCTTTTTCTTTCTGTTTAGGAAATATTAAAAATTTATCTATTGAAAAGCAAGAAAAAATTATTATATTTGCACCCCATCCTGATGACGAAATTCTTGCCTGCGCAGGTTTAATTCAGAAAATTATAAAAAATCAAGGTGAAGTATATATTGTTTATCTTACAAATGGCGACCATAATCAATTACCTTATAGGATTTATGAAAAAAAGATTATTTTAAACCCAACCGATTATATAAAACTTGGAGAGATAAGAAGAAAAGAGTCAATAAAAGCAACAGGAATTTTGGGTATTCCTAAGGAAAATTTGATATTTTTAGGGTATCCTGATTTTGGGACATTGAAAATTTGGGAAAATTATTGGGGACAAAATAAACCATATAAAAGTTTTCTAACAAAAGTAAGTTATGTTCCTTACAAAGAAAATTATTCTTTTGGAAGACCATATATAAGTGAGAGTATTTTAACCGATATTAAAGAAATACTCAAAGATATAAAACCAACAAAAATATTCACAACTTCTCCTTATGATACTAATGTTGACCATAGAGCACTTTATAATTTTATTAGGGTAGCAATTTTAGAGCAAGAAATAAAACCCGAAATTTTTATTTATTTAATACATTTTAAAAATTATCCAGGTAAATCAGAAAAATTAATTTTGCCTGATATTTTTTCCATTTTTGAAATTTACAATATCTCTCTTGATGAAAAAGAAATAGAAAATAAAAAAATTGCCTTGGAATGTTTTAAATCTCAGACAATATTTAAAAAAAACTGGTTTTATTCTTTTGTTAAAAGTAATGAAATTTTTTATAAAGAAAATGATTTGAAATTAAAAAGTAATATAATTATGGAGAGTGAAAAAGAAGCAGAATATAATGAATATAAGAATATTTCTTTACCATTTTATGTAAACTTAAAAAATAAAGGAGAGTTTTTAGAAGTTGAGTTTATACATAAAAAGAAAACAATTCTGCCTACCTATTATGTTTTTTATTTTTTTCCTTTTAAGGAACAAGTTGAGTTTTCAAAAATGCCCAAAATAAAAATAAATTTAAAAAAAGAAAATGAAATTTTGACTTCTTTAAATTATTTAACACCTACAAATCAACTTAAGTATGAAAAATCAAAAGATAAATTTAATTTCAAAATAAAATACGAGGATATAAATTATCCTGACTACTTATTTTTCTCAGCAAATATAAAAATTGGTAATATAAATTATGATTTTATTCCTTGGGAGGTTATAAAGATTGAATATTAAATATATAACTTTTAGTTGTTTAAAGAAAGAATGGAATAGAGAACTAAATATTCTAAAAGATAGACCGTTGAATATTGCTATGTCTTTATCCACTGGTATTTTTATTGGTTTTACTCCTACTATTGGATTTCAAACAATTTTATGTTATTTATTTTCAAAATTACTCAATTTAAGTTTTATACTCACATTTATTGGTAGTTCAATACCAACAGGCATTCCTTATCTAATTCCATTTACATATTTCTTTTGTTATAAAATAGGAACAATCCTTTTAAAAACAAAAATGAACCTTTCAATAAATGATTTTAAAAATTTAAAAGATTTTTTTTATTATTCAATCATTAAGATTGGAAAACC
>JAMWCA010000172.1 GCA_023819545.1 Candidatus Omnitrophota bacterium | reverse complement strand
TTCACAATAAATACTCCGAAAGCACTTTTACCACTTGTAAACTACCCTTTTATAGCATATCAATTTGAATTATTAACAAGATACGGTATAAAAGAAGTTGTTCTTGGAATTGGGTATAAAGCGGATGAATTTAAAAAAACAATTGAGATTGGGAAAAAGATGGGAATTAAGGTTTATTTATCTTATGAAAAAAAACCGCTTGGAACAGGTGGTGGGATAAAAAATGCTGAAAAATTTCTAAAAGGGAAAGAACCATTTTTTGTATTTAATGGAGATGTTCTTGCTGATTTTAATCTTGAAAAGATTTTGAATTTTCATAAAGAAAAAAATGCATATATAACGATAGGAATGGTAAAAGTTCCAGACCCTTCATCTTATGGTTTAATTGTGACTGATGATGAAATGAGAATAATAAAATTTATTGAAAAACCAAAGAAAGAAGAAATTGTAACTGATACAATAAATGCTGGTGTTTATGTTTTCCAACCAGAAGTTCTTGAGGAAATTCCGAAAGATATGGAAGTTTCTGTTGAAAAAGAGACATTCCCTAAGATCCTTCAAGAGGGGAAAGAGATGTTTGGATATATCCATTATGGTTATTGGCTTGATGTTGGCACTATTGAAAAATTTAAAAAAGGAAATTTTGATTTGATAGATGGGAAAATAGAACTCCTTTATAGAAAATCAGAAGAAAATTTAGAGAAAAAAGTTAATGTTTTAATTGGAAAAAATGTTATAATTGAAGGGAAACTTATTACAGATGAAAATGTTATAATAGGTGAAAATTCAAAATTTAAAGGGAAAGTAATTATAGGTAAAAAATCGTTTATAGGTAAGGATTGTTTAATTGAAAATTCTATTATTTTTGAAAATGCATTTATTGGGGATGGATGTATTATTGAAAATTCTATTATTGGAAATTCTGTAATCTTGAAGAATAATTGTGAAGTTAAAAATTCTGCACTTGGTGATAATTCTTTTATAAATCAATTTTCTAAAATTTCTAATTAAAATGGAAACAGTATCAAAAACAAGATTTTTCAAACCAACTGAATATAGCATATATAAACCAAAGATATGTTTTCTTTCAACATATATACCAAAACCATGTGGTATTGCAACTTTTACAAATGATTTATTAAAACATATAGATAATTACAACATTCTAATACCTGCAAAAGTTATTGCTTTAAATGGAAAAGGTGATTCTTATGATTATCCAGAAGAAGTTATAAAAATTATTAATATTGAGAATATCAAGGATTATGTAGAAGCAAGTAAATTTCTTAATGATTCAGATATTGAAATTGTTGGAATTCAACATGAATTTGGTATTTTTGGAGGAGAATATGGAGAATACCTTCTTGAATTTCTTGATAAGATAAAAAAACCATGTGTAACAACTTTTCATACTGTGCTTCCAAATCCACCTCAAAAAATGAGGGAGATTGTTAGAAAAATATCAGAAAAGAGTTCATATATAGTTGTTATGACAAATTTGGGGAAAACTTTATTAAATGAGTATTATGGTATTCCAAAAAGAAAAATTGAATTGATTTATCATGGAGTTCCATTTTTTTATTTAAGACCTACTAATTACTTTAAAGAAAAATTAAATTTAACTAACAAAATTATTATTTCAACTTTTGGACTTTTAAGTAGAGGGAAAGGGATTGAATATGTTATATATTCGCTTCCTGAGATTTTGAGCGAATTTCCTAATGTGGTTTATTTGATAATAGGTGCTACACATCCAAATATAGTAAAACAAGAAGGCGAGAGTTATAGAGAATTTTTGATTAAAGAGTGTGAAAGGTTAAATATTGTTGATAATGTGAAATTTATAAATAAATTTTTGTCTCTTGAACAACTGCTTGATTATCTTGGAGCGACAGATATCTATATAACTCCATATTTAAATCCTTCTCAGATTACAAGTGGAACTTTATCCTATGCAATTGGATGTGGTAAAGCATGTATTTCAACTCCTTACCTTTATGCTAAGGATATTTTTGAAAATGGGAAAAGAGGAATAATTGTAAATTTCAGAGATTCTGAAAACATAAGTGATGCAGTTATTTATCTTCTAAAAAATCCAGAAAAAAAGAAACAAATTGAAAGAGAAGCATATAAACTTGGACAAAAAATGACATGGGAAAAAGTTGCATGGGAATATTTAACTTTATTTTCAAGAGTTAGTCAAAGTAGAGGGGAAAGTGCTTCTATATATTTTGAAGATAGATTACTGCCGATAAAACTTACACATCTTGAAACACTTACAGATGATGTTGGAATAATACAACATGCAAAATTTTCTATGGCTGATAGAAAAACAGGTTATACAACAGACGATAATGCAAGAGCACTTGTTGTTGTGACAAAACATTATAATATGTGCATAGACCAAAAAAGTTTAAATCTTATAAACATATACTTGAGTTTTATTTATTATATGCAAAAGTCAAATGGAAGATTCCATAATTTACTTGGATATGAAAGAAATTTTCTTGATACAGATGGAGGTGATGATTGTTTTGGGAGATGTGTATGGGCAATAGGATATCTTCTTTCAAGTGATTTTGTATATGAGAATATTAAAGGTGCAGCAAAACATATTTTTGATTTATCATTACCTCAAATTGAAAATATAAACTCACTTAGAGGGATAGCAAATTGTCTTGCAGGTATATATTATTATCTGAAAGTTGAAAATAATGAAAGAAGTAAAGAATTAGCAAAAAAACTCGCTGAAAG
>JAMWCA010000171.1 GCA_023819545.1 Candidatus Omnitrophota bacterium | reverse complement strand
CCTCTTCTTTATAAACTTTTTGTTAAAAACAAAACAATAGAAAATTTTGAAATAGAAGCAAAAATTAAAAAGGGAGAAAAGACAGAACGGCTTGCTACTGATTCTGATTTATATAAATGGATAGAAGCAGTAAGTTGGGATTTACAGAATGACTGGAATGAAAAAAATATAAAACTTCTTGAGGATTTAATAAGGTTGATAGGAAAAGCACAGAAAAAATCAGGTTATTTAAATACTGCACCATATATAAAAAAAGAGTTTGAAAATTTGAAGTATTCTCATGAACTTTATTGTGGAGGGCATTTAATTCAAGCAGCAATTGCACATTATAGATCAACTGTAAAAGAAAATTTTCTAAATATTGCTATTAAATGGGCAGACCTAATTTGTAAAAAATTTGGAAAAGGGAAAATAGAGAAAACAGATGGTCATCCTGAAGTTGAAATGGCATTAGTTGAATTATATAGAACAACAAAACAAGAAAAATATTTAAATTTAGCAGAATTTTTTCTCAATATAGAAAATCCTGATTATTGTGGTTTACCAAATCTCTCATTTTTGAAATTTAAACAACTTTTTGGTCATGCTGTAAGAATGATATATTTATGTTGTGGTGCTACTGACTATTATATAGAGACAGGAGAAAAAAAATATTTAAAAGTCCTTGAAAATTTATGGAAAGACCTTGTTGAAAAGAAAATTTATATAACAGGAGGAATTGGCTCAAGATATGAAGGTGAAGCGATTGGGTTACCTTATGAACTCCCAAGTTTAAGAGCGTATTGTGAAAGTTGTGCTTCTGTTGCAAGTATGATGTGGAGTTTTAGAATGTTTTTAATTAAAGGGGAATCTGAATATTTTGATATTTTTGAACAAACCCTTTATAATTCTTTTCTTGCTTCTATTT
This sequence comes from Candidatus Omnitrophota bacterium, assembly GCA_023819545.1. Taxonomy (GTDB): domain Bacteria; phylum Ratteibacteria; class UBA8468; order B48-G9; family JAFGKM01; genus JAMWDI01. The sequence continues at coordinate 1,848 of JAMWCA010000171.1, read as the reverse complement.
CTTTTGATGGGAAAAAATATTTCTATATAAATCCTTTATCTTCAATAGGGAATCATGAAAGAAAAAAATGGTTTAACACTAATTGTTGCCCTCCAAATATTCAAAGATTTATTTCTTCTTTACCAGGATATTTTTATGCAATTGGGAATGAGAGTGTTTATATTAATTTATATGATACATCAACTGCAGAACTAAATTTAAATAACAAAAAAGTAAAAATTGAACAGAAAACAAATTATCCTTGGGAAGGAAAAGTTTTGATAAAAGTTGATTCAGATAAAAAAATTGATTTATATCTTAGAATTCCGAAATGGTGTGAAAAAACAGAAATTAAAATTGAAAAAAAAGTTTATAATCCGGAAAGTGGGAAATATTTTAAATTGAAAATTAAAGGGAAAGTGAATATTGAGATAGATTTTGATATTAAACCAGATTTTTATATTGGAAATCCTGAAATTGAAAGTGTGAGAAATTGTATTTCTTTAAAAAGAGGTCCAATTGTTTATTGTCTTGAAAGTGTTGATAACCCAAGAATAAATCTCTTTAATTCAATATTATGGGAACAAGAAATTAAAGAGAAATTTGAAGATATTTTTAGTGGAATTATAACTCTAAATGGTGAGATTCTAACAAGTTATGGGAAATTGCCATTATATGAAAAAACAAAAAACTTTAAAATAAATTATAAGAAAGAGAAGTTTAAAGCAATCCCATATTTTTTATGGGCAAATAGAGGAAAAAGTAAAATGAATATTTGGTTTTTAAAAAAATAAATTTCTCTTTTTACAAATTTCAAAAAATGGTATAATTAAAAAAAGGAGTAAAGATGGAAAAAAAGATAGAAAAACAATTGAGTTTACCTTTAAAAAATGCACTTCAGATGAGTTTGAGAAATTTTAAAATAAGATTTGGGAGAGCAATAATAGTTACTATGTCAATTTTACTTGGGATTGCTTTTTTTATGTCAATTATGGCTTCAAATGTTTTTACAATGGCATTGATTGAAAAAGGTCCTGAAAATATAAGAAGTGTTCTTATAGAGAATCTTCCTGAAATAAAAGTTAGACAGACATGGTTGGTAAGTCTTTCTCTTCTTGTATGTACAGTTGGAATTATAAATTCAATGCTGATGGCTGTCACTGAAAGGTCAAGAGAAATAGGAACAATGAAATGTCTTGGTGCACTTGATAGGTTTGTGATGGAACTTTTCCTACTTGAAGCAATGATACATGGTATCGGTGGTTCAATTATAGGAAGTTTTCTTGGAATTCTTATTATGACTTTAGTTTATATTGCCCAATATAAAAAAATAATTTTATCTATATTTCCAACTCTAACTCTTTTAAAATTTGTTGGAATTTCAATTATACTTGGGACAGGACTTGCAATAATAGGAGCACTTTATCCAGCGATTGTGTCTGCAAGAATGGAACCAGCGGAAGCAATTAGAAGAGAAGTATAAAATAGGAGGGGAAAAATGCCAAAAGAAGTAATAGTAAGGACAATTGAGTTAAAGAAGACATATTTGCTCGGTAAAATTCCATTGCATGTTTTAAAAGGGATTGATCTTGAGATTTTAAAAGGCGAATATATTTCAATCATGGGCCCATCTGGGAGTGGGAAAACTACTTTATTCAATATGATAGGTGGTCTTGATAAGCCAACAGAAGGTAAGGTATATATTGATGAAGTTGACATTGCTCAACTTGATGCATATGAACTTGCATGGCTTCGTTGTAGGAAAATTGGTTATATTTTTCAAACTTTTAATTTAATTCCAGTTATGACTGCACTTGAAAATGTTATGTTACCTATGATTTTTGCGGGAATGACAACAGATGATGCAAG
>JAMWCA010000170.1 GCA_023819545.1 Candidatus Omnitrophota bacterium | reverse complement strand
CCCCTGCCGGTTAAACTTGTAAATTTTGATTGTAAAATGATCAATTCAAATTTAGTATTTTCCTGGTCAACGGAAACAGAAATCAGTAGTTATGGATTTGAAATACAAAGCGCAAATGGTAATTCAGATAATATGCTAATCGATTGGGAAACAATAGGTTTTATCGAAGGACAAGGTAATAGTAATAGTCCCAGAAGCTATTCTTATAAAATACAGAATTTCCAATCTGGAATTCATTATTTTCGATTAAAAATGATCGATACAGATGGAAAGTTCGAGTATAGTAATATCATTAGTATTGAAATACCAGCACCTAATGAAACACGATTACTACAAAACTATCCAAATGCTTTTAATTCAGAAACAACAATTGAATTTCAGATCAGTAGCGCTTCCAGAACAGTTATACAGATTTTTGATGTCAGAGGTGAACTAATTCATACAATAGTAAATGATATTTTAGAACCAGGTTACTACTCAAGAAAATTTAATTACAAAGTCGCAAACCTGAATTTATCTTCAGGCGTTTATTTTTACAGATTGATAGCTCAAGATCTGAAAACAAATCATATTACAACTAAAACAAAAAAGATGCTTTTAATGCAGTAATCAATTAAAAATAATGATTCTGTTGTCCGTTCATTCTATTTTTAGATATCAGAATGAGACTGAATTATTTTTTTTGATTATTCTAATTATTTATGAAAAGATATCTGATGATTTATTGATTAGGATAAATGTGCTTAATAAATAATTTTTGAACGTAATCCGAGGAAAAAATAGTTCACACTAAAACTCTCAAATTTTGTATGCTGATATCCACCTGAAATATTTAATTCATCAATAATAGAATAATCTAAACTACCACCTAAAACTAATTTCTGAGTTTCATACTGATTGTAAATAGTTAATAAATCGTTATCAAAATAGTAACGCCGATTGCCTAAAGTCAAATTTATATTACCAATAAAATCAGGAGAAAACCAATGAGTTAGCTTGGATGCAAAAGAGAAAAGTTTTTTAGTTGAGTTTTCAAAATAACAGTTTGGCCGAAAAGATAAATATGTGTAATAGTTAAAAAAGAATTCAAATCTTATATTCATATTATAAGCTTTCAAAATATTAAAGCCTTTCCCGGAATTTGTGTAATTCAAACCTATACCAAAGTAATTCTAGTTGTATTTATTATAAATTAACTCTGAGGTTATTGAATAAACCTCATCTTGATAATTAAAGCTCTGATTGAAAAGATTATCTATAAAATCGCCACGAACTTTAATTCCTGCTAATTTTAAATGTAAGTCTGAAATTCTGAACAATGCTGAGGCGGAAAATGAATTTTGATAGTAATTCCAGTCATCATACTTCATTGAAATCATATCATAACCAGAAGATAGAATCACACTTCCGCTAAGGTTAACTGTACCATATATGGCTTTGGAATTAGATAAAACTTTATTAGAATATTTACCATAAGTATAAAATGGAGAAACTGAGATAATTGTATATGATTCCTGAGCCAAAACAAGAATCGACGAAAACAGTAATATTAGAATTATTTTCATCTTGAAAGATTGTATCCTATTGTTGCAAGTGAGTCATTAGGAGAAAGCATTAAAGTATTAAAAAATAATTCTTTAGCCCGCTTTTTATTACCGATATAATACTGTGTCCAGCCATAAGATAAATTTGATTCATAATCTGATGGATAATTATTAAAACTAACGGATAAATACTTATTTGCTTCCGGATAATTTCCCCTTAATAAATAATATTGACCCAATCTCAAATTAGCAGTATAATTCTGCGAATCCAATTTTAGAATCTGCTCATATATTTTTTTGACCTCGTCCCATTTTTCAAGTTTTGATAAGGGTAAAGTTAAACCAATCTTTGCTTCGACACTATTTGGTTGAATTTTACTCGCTTTTTCATAATAAGTAAAAGACTCATTATTTAACCCGATATTATAGTATAACCATCCTAACCTAATGTTAATTAAATAGTTATCCTTATCAGTGTTATAAACATTTAATAATTCTTTAATCGCATCCTCATAATTTTTTATGATTCATAAGACAAAGATTTATTAAATGCAGTAATTTTTGGATCAATTTTCTGTTAAAAACCTAAAACAGAAAGAACTACAAAAATTATGAATATTATTGATGAACTAATTATTACATAATTCTTCATTTTTTCTCCTGATTCTTATTTTTTACAATGAAAATACATTTATTGTTTTTATTGAAAGTTATTTCAGAAACGAAGCCATTTTCATCTATTTTAATTTTTCCATAATCAGAACATTTTATATAACTGAATAATCCTGTTCCTTTCATTCGAATTTCAGTATTTAAGTAGAAACTGTTTTTCTTTTCTTCATTCTCTTTTATTGAAATTGTTCCAAATGCGCTTAAAAAGTTTTTATACAATAATAATAACTCATTCAAATATAATAATTTAAAATTTTTTAATTCTGTAATAGAATAAGATGTCTGCCAGACTAAATCTTTATCATAAGTAAAAGGAACAATCTGAGATGACAAATAAAAATAATTTAAAGCCGAGTTTTTCTTGCCAATATAAGAGGTAAAATAGAAAACTTTATCTGAAATGAAGAAATACGCAATTTCACGGATGTGTAAAAAGTTTTGTGTAAATGGTTAAAGTAAGGAAAAAATCCAAATGGGATTTTTTAAAAAAAGCCCTTTGGATATTTTGTAACAAAAATTAATTATTAAACAAAATCTCAAAGGAGACTT
>JAMWCA010000169.1 GCA_023819545.1 Candidatus Omnitrophota bacterium | reverse complement strand
TCGTTCAGATGAAAGAAGGAAAATTGAAAAACATTTTTACAGATATACAAAAAAGTATAAGAGAGGGCGCTTCTTTTTCACTTGCCTTAAAAAAACATTCTTATTTATTCTCAAATATGATTATATCTATGGTAAGAGTTGGCGAAGAAACAGGAAATCTTGACCTTGTATTATTAAGAATATCAGATTTTCTTGAAAAAAGAAATGCTTTTAAAAATAGAATAAAAACAATTATGACATATCCTGTTTTTATGTCTATTGTTGCTTTTTTCGTTTTAATTTTCATTTTGTCTTTTATTGTTCCAACAATAACAAGAATTTTTTCTGAAATTTCTTTAGATTTACCTATTTTAACAAAAATATTAATTAAAATTGCTAATTTTTTTAGATTTTTTTGGATATATTTTTTCCTTTTTGTTATTTTGTTCTTATTATTAATCAAAAACTTCTTTAAAACGAATAAAGGAAAAATAATCTTTGAAAAAATTTTATGGAAAATCCCTTTTTTAAATGAAATATTTTTAAAAAGAGAAATTATCAATTTTTCTAAAACACTTTCTACATTAATAAATGGAGGAGTTGATATTATTGATGCTCTAAATATAAGTAAAGAAGTTTTAAATAGCAGCAATATTAAAAAAGAAATAGAAGAATTAGCAGAATATGTTTCAAAGGGTGGCTCTATTTCTTATGGATTCAGTAAAAGTAAATATTTTCCATATTTATTTACTCAACTTGTAAGTGCTGGTGAAAGAAGTGGAAATTTATCCGAGATGCTTGATAAAATTGGCGATATTTATCAAGAAGAACTTTCTCAAAAATCTATAAGATTTGTTACATTTTTAGAGCCATTTATGATACTTTTTATGGGTGGTATAATAGGTTTTATTGTTATATCAGTTTTATTACCAATTTTTCAGATATCGCAATCAATAAAGTAAAGAGGCAGAAAATGATTATTAAAAAAGGTTTTACATTTATTGAACTGATGGTAGTTATTATAATTCTTGGTTTACTTGCAATGTTAGTTTTCCCTTCTTTTTTAAAAAGAGTTGATGATGCGAAAATTACTGCAGCAAAAGTTCAGATAAAGAGTTTAGAAAGTGCGCTTAGATTATTTTATCTTGATAATGGTTTTTATCCTTCTACAGAACAAGGACTAAAAGCATTAATAGAAAAACCCACATCAGGAAGAATTCCACAAAAATGGAGAGAAGGTGGATACCTTGATAAACCATCTATTCCAAAAGACCCATGGAATAATGACTATATATATTTGAGCCCAGGGAGAAACGGAGAGGACTATGAAATTATTTCATATGGTAGAGATGGAAAAGAAGGAGGAGAAGGACCTGATGCAGATATATCAAGTTCAGAAATTGAATAAAGGATTTACTTTTTTTGAAATGATTGTGGTTTTATTAATAATCTCGTTTTTTTTTCTCTAATTTTACCCTCTTTCAAACCTCTTTTTTTAGAAGTTTCTGATGAAGAATTAAATAAAATAATAGATAAAATTAAACAAGGTGAGAAACTTGCAATTTCTAACAAAAAAACAATATATTTCTTTTTTAATCTTGATGAAAATTCGTTCTGGTTTGAAGATGATGACAAAGATAACAAAATTGAACCAGTTATTTCAAATTTTGATTTTTATAAAGGGAAAAATCAAATAGAAGAAAAAAATAGTGGAAATATTTATTTTAAAATTAAACCGAATGGAAAAAAAGATTTCATGTTATTATACATTTATGACACTGAAAAAAATTTAAAATATACTTTTTTTAGTAATCCTTTTTCAGATATTGAAATCTTAAAAGGAGAAGTTGATTTTGAAAATATATAAAAAAGGATTTACTTTTCTTGAAATAATGGTCGCTATTGGGATTTTTGGAATTGTTGCCGTTGTATGTCTAACAAATTATTTAATTTGTTTGAAAGAAATAAAAATTATAAATGACAAAATAAAATTAATTCTTCTTTCAGAAAAGAAAATAGAAGAAATAAGGTTAAAAGGAAGAGAAATAAAGCAGGAAAGAGGAACTTTTGATGAACCTGACAATGACTTTATATGGGAAATAAAAATTTCAGATATAACAATAAAAGACACAGAACAAAATATTGAACTAATTCCTTATAAATTAATAATAGAAGGACCAAATGAATATTACTCTACTTTTATTCCTTTTTTAAAGTTCATTGAAAAAAATGAATAAGTTTAATAAATTTGGATTTACACTTATTGAAATTTTAATTTCACTTTCATTAATTCTTTTAAGTTTTTTAATCATTTATAGAATTGTTTTCACTTTTCAAAAAAATCTTAAAGACCTGGAAAAAGAAATTAAAAATAAGGAAATTTTATTTAATTTTCTATACTCATTTAAATCTGAGATAAATGGAATTGTTGACTTCAAAAATTTAAAACTTGATAAAAAGGAAATTGGTTTCGTTGCTTATATTCAAGATTTAGATTTTCCAGTTGAGATAACTTATACTGTAAAAGGTAATGCAGAAGAAACTTTGATAAGGACACAAAAAAATATTTTTTCAGGATATACATATAGTTTCCCTGTTTTAACATGTCAAAGTATAAATTTTCTTTTTTTAAAAGAAGAAAACTGGGATTATATACCAGAAACTGATAAAACTATCAAAGGGATTGCAATTGAACTAAACTATTCTGGAGAAAAAATTTTTTATCCAGTATTATTGAATATTATTGAAGAAAAGAAAGAAAAAAATGAAAAAAAAGAATAAAGGATTTATTTTAATTTTTGTTTTGGGTT
>JAMWCA010000168.1 GCA_023819545.1 Candidatus Omnitrophota bacterium | reverse complement strand
GTTCTTGGGACAAAAAAAAATATTATCTTAAGACACTGGCGTGATGCAGTAGAAGAATTTCTTTATAATTGTTGAAAAAGTATTTGAAAACTTGTATTAAGTTATATAGTGAGAAAGAAAGGTGAGTATGTGTTAGCAGGTGGGTGAAATTTTATATTCTAATCACTGATTACTGGTTACAAAATTTCATAAATTATGTATCAGCAAAACGCTAATTTTTTTAGTGCAATGATCGTATTGTTTTATAGATTTTATATTGAGGGATTTTATTTGCTACTACTAATTACTGGTTACTAAAATTACTTAATGAAAAGTTAACAGAACTTAGTTAAAAAGGAGGGAGATTTTATGTCAAAAGAAGAAAAACTTAAAGCTTTGAACTTAGCAATATCACAGATTGAAAAAGAATATGGGAAAGAATCTATTGTGAAGCTTGGTGAGAAAAAAAAGCTCGAAGTAGAAGTTATTCCTACCGGAATTTTATCACTTGATTTAGCATTAGGTGTTGGAGGTGTTCCTAAGGGAAGAGTAATAGAGGTTTTTGGTCCTGAAGCGTCTGGTAAAACTACGCTTGCATTAACAATTGCTGCTGAAGCACAAAAACAAGGTGGTATTGCTGCAATGATTGATGCTGAACATGCGTTTGATCCTAATTTTGCAAGAAAGTTGGGTGTAGATGTTGAGAATATATATGTTTCTCAACCAGATTATGGAGAACAAGCTTTAGAGATTGCAGAAACACTTGTGCGTAGTGGTGCAGTTGATGTTGTTATAATAGATTCTGTAGCTGCTTTGGTTCCTAAAGCCGAGATTGAAGGTGAAATGGGAGAAGCACAAATTGGTCTTCAAGCACGACTTATGTCGCAAGCGTTAAGAAAACTTACTGCTGCAGTGAACAAGTCAAAGTCGGTTATAATTTTTATAAATCAAATAAGACATAAAATAGGTGTTATGTTTGGTTCGCCAGAAACTACTACTGGTGGGTTAGCATTAAAATTTTATGCTTCGGTTCGTCTGGAAGTAAGAAAGTCTGACAGTATAAAATTAGGTGATGAAATTGTAGGTTCTTGGGTAAAAGTAAAGGTTGCAAAAAACAAAGTTGCAGCACCTTTTAAAGAAGCATCTTACGAGTTTTATTATGACACAGGTATTGATAAAATTGGATGTTTGTTAGATGTTGCAGTAGAAGAAGGATTGATAGAAAAAGCAGGTTCTTGGTATACTTATAAAAATGAAAAATTAGGGCAAGGAAGAGATCAAGTAAAAAATTATTTAAAATCAAATGAACAGTTGGTAAAAGAGTTAGAAGAAAATATAAAGAAAAAGTTTTTTAGTTCAAACAAAGATGATGAAGTTCAAGAAAAAAAGAAATGAGTATTTTATAGAAAGAATTCTTAATGAGAATTTTAATTGTATCACATACTTTTCCTTACCCTCCTAATGAAGGAATTAAACTGCCGTTGTATAATCTCATCAAAGAATTTTCAAAAAACAATGAAGTTTCACTAATAAGTTTTATTTTTGAAAAAGAAAAAATTTTTATTGATGAAGTTAAGAAATATTGTAAGGAATTAGAGATAATATTTTTTAAACCATCAAAAAATATTTTGAAAATATTTTATAATATTTTTTTTGAGTCAACTCCGTATAATGTTAAACAATTTTTTTCTTTAGAGTTTAAAGAAAAACTCTTAAGTTTAACTAAAAAAATAGATTTCGATATTATCTTTTTTGATTTTTTAACCACAGCAATATATAGCGATTTTATTATAGATAAGAGATTTGTCAAATTTTTACATTATCATGATGCTATGAGTATGTTGTTTTATAGAAATTTTTTTTCAGATAAAAATATTCTAAGAAAAGTTTATTGGTATTTCCAGTATAGAAAAATATTGTCTTTTGAAAACAAGTTTAACAATATGTTTGACAAAATTACAGTTGTAGCAGAAAAAGATAAACAATGGCTTGTTTCAAAAAGTAAAATAGAAGAAAATAAAGTTGAAGTTATACCAAACGGTGTAGACATAGAATATTTTAAAGTCTTTAAAGAAGAAATTTTGAAGTACAAAAAAGAGCTAAAAATTTTTTCGCCATCTATACTTTTTCGTGGTATAATGAATTTTAGGCCTAATATAGATGGGTGTTTATGGTTTTTAAAAAAGGTTTTTCCTATTTTAAAAAAATTAATTCCTGAGATTAAATTTTATATAGTTGGTCCTAATCCATCTAATGAAATATTAAGATATAAAATCGAAGATGTTATAATTAAAGGATATGTGGAAGATTTAAGATTTTATATAGCAAGTTGTGATATCAACATTTGTCCAATGATAAGTGGTTCAGGGATAAAAAACAAAATTTTAGAATCGCTTGCAATGGGTAAACCTTCAGTAATAACTTCTATTGCTTGCGAAGGTATCCCTGAACTTAAAGATGGTGAAAATGTGTTGATTGCAGACACACCACAAGAGTTTGCTGATAAGATTATCCTTCTTTTTAAAAACAATGATTTGTACCAGAAAATTGCATATAACGGTAGAAAGTTAGTAGAAAAAAATTATACATGGGAAAAAGCAGTAAAGAAGTTTTACAAATTATTTGAAGAATTGTCTAGAGGAGATTCTACTTTATGAAACTTTCTATACTAATTCCTGTTTATAATGAAGAAAAAACTATCTCAGATGTTATAAAAAAACTGTTGAGTATAAATTTTGGTATTGATAAAGAAATAGTTGTGATAGACGACGGTTCAACAGATAATACTGTGAATATTTTAAAAAAATTGCAGAGTGAAAATTTTGAGT
>JAMWCA010000167.1 GCA_023819545.1 Candidatus Omnitrophota bacterium | reverse complement strand
TTTCAATTGGAACAAAAACAAAAATTTATAAAAAAAATCCGAATATTTATGATGGAATAGAATTTTTGAAAAATATGAAACAAGGGAAAATTAAAAAAATAAATGGGAAAGTTGGAGTGATTGGAGGAGGAAATGTTGCAATAGATTGTGCAAGAACTGCAAAAAGATTGGGAGCAAGTGATGTATATGTAATTTATAGAAGAGAAGAAAAAGATATGCCTGCTCATAAAAATGAAATAATTGACGCAAAAAAAGAAAAAGTTAAATTTCTTTTTCTTTTATCTCCTGATAGAGTTGAGATTGAAGGCAAAAAAATTAAATTGAATTTGAGAAAAATGAAATTTTTAGATGAAATTGAAAAAGATGGAAGAAAAAAAATAATTCCTACCGATGAAGAAGTTATTTTATATTTTGACTTTTTAATATATGCAATTGGACAGGAAACAGAATTTGAACAAATATTTAAAAAGAATGAGGTAAATATATTTTTCAATAGAGTTGAAAATAGAAAGATATTTGTTGGTGGTGATTTTTCAAGAGGACCTTCTTCAATAATTGATGCTATTGGAGATGGAAAAAAAGTTGCCTTTTCTATTATAGAATTTTTAACAGGAAAAAAAGTAGAGAGATTTTGGATTAAACCTATTAGTGAACTAATATTAAAAACAGAAATAACAAATTATCCAAAACAAAGACCAGAATTTTTAAGTTTAAAGGAAAGAATAAGGACTTTTAAAGAAGTAGAAAAAGTTCTAACTGAAAAAAAAGCAATAATTGAAGCAAAAAGGTGTTTAAAATGTCATCTGGAAAAATAAAATTTTTTATTGATGGAATTGAAGTATATGGTGAAAAGGGCAAAACTATACTTGAAGTAGCAAGAGAGTATAATATTGAAATACCTGCCTTATGTTATGATAAAAGATTAAGTTTTAATGGTGCCTGTAGATTATGTATTGTTGAAGTCCAAGGAGAAAAAAGACCTGTTGCTTCATGTTGTTATCCTATATATGAGGGAATGAATGTCTATACAAAAACTGAAAAGATTATAAATTACAGAAAACTAACACTACAACTTCTTATTTCAAACCATCCTTTAGATTGTATGATATGTGAGAAAAGTGGAGATTGTTTACTTGAAAAATATGCTTATGAATATGGAATAAAGGAATTAAATTATCAAGGAGAAAAACAGAAAATTAGAGAAAAAGACGGTAAACCATTTATAATTAGAGATTATGAAAAATGTATATTATGTGGAAGATGTGTAAAGGTATGTGAAGAGATAGTTGGAGCAAATGCAATTGATTATAAAAACAGAGGTTTTTTGACTGAAATATCAGCAGGATTTGATCAAATATTGAAAGATACAGAATGTTTATTTTGCGGAAATTGTATTGATGTCTGTCCTGTTGGTGCATTAAGAGAAGAATATTCTGAAAGAAAAGGAAGGGTTTGGGAATTTAAAAAAGTAAATACAATATGTCCGTATTGTGGTGTTGGCTGTGGAATTGAAGTTTTTGTAAAAAATAATGAAATTGTAAAAGTTAAAGGAGCAAAGGAAAGTCCTGTAAATAATGGTTTTTTGTGTGTTAAGGGGAAATTTGGTTTTGAATATGTAAAAAGTCCTGATAGATTGAAAAAACCACTATTGAGAAAGACAGGTAGAAAAGAAAAACCAGAATTTGAAGAGATTGATTGGGAAACTGCATTAAATTTAATTAAAGAAAGATTGATTGGAATAAAAGAAAGATATGGACCTGATTCAATTGCTGGTCTTTCATCAGCAAAATGCACAAATGAAGAAAACTATCTATTTCAGAAATTTTTCAGACAGATAATAGGAACAAATAATGTTGACCATTGTGCTCGTCTTTGCCATTCTTCAACTATTGCTGGATTATCACAAACTATGGGTGCTGCTGCAATGACAAATCCTTTTGATGAAATAGAAAATTTTTCTGAATGTATTATTCTTGTTGGGAGTAATGTAAGTGAAACACAGCCAGTTACTTCATATAAAATAAGAAAAGCAGTTGAAAGGGGTGCAAAACTAATAGTAATTGACCCAAAAGAAATAGAAATGGCAAAAATCTCTACTATTTATCTTCAACCAAAAATTGGAACTGATGTAATGTTATTCAATGCAATAGCAAAAATTATAATTGAGAATGATTGGATAGATAAGAAATTTATTGAAGAGAGAGTAGAAAATTTTCAAGAATATAAAAATTTTATTGAGAATTTATCTTTATCTGAAGCAGAAAAAATCACAGGTATTCCAATAGAAAAAATTAAACAAGTTGCTGAAATTTATGCAAAAAGTAAAGCAAGTGTAATTATTTGGGCAATGGGAATAACTCAACATACAACAGGAACCGATAATGTTTTAACACTTTCAAATCTTTCCTTATTAACAGGTCAAATAGGTAAAGTTGGAGCAGGGCTTTGTCCTCTAAGAGGTCAAAATAATGTCCAAGGTGCATGCGATATGGGAGCACTACCAGATTTTTTACCAGGATATCAAAAAATAGAAAATCAAGAATTGAGAGAGAAATTTGAAAAATTCTGGAATGTTAAATTACCAGAAAATAAAGGTTTGACAGTAGTTGAAATATTTGAAGCAATCTATGATGAAAAAATTAAAGGACTTTATATAATGGGTGAAAATCCGCTTGTCTCTGACCCTGATATAAACCATTTAAAAGAGGCAATCGGAAAGATAAAGTTTTTAGTTGTTCAAGATATATTCCTTACAGAAACTGCAAATTATGCTGATATAGTTTTACCATCTTGTTGTTCTTTTGAAAAAGAAGG
>JAMWCA010000166.1 GCA_023819545.1 Candidatus Omnitrophota bacterium | reverse complement strand
CCTTCTTGTAAAACTGCCATTCCTTGTTTAAGCATTTCCTTGTTAATGAAAATTTTATTTTTTAAAAATATATATGCAGGAACTATATCGTTTTCCAGTTTATAATTAGAAAGATCAAATTTAAGGAATACCTCTTTCCCCTTTACAAATTTTTCTAAGTATTGTTTTGCTTCGTCCTTCTTTATAATTTTTATACCTAACAACATTGCTTTTAATCCTGTATCTAATTCAATTGTTTTCTCATCTAATATTTTTTTAACTGTATACAACTTCTCTTCTTTAAATCTAAACATTTTTGGTTCAATTTTTGGTTTTTCATCTTTTATATTAGGAACATAATCTGTTACATCTTCTATTACTATTTGTTTTTCTCTTTTTGTTATTTCTATTTGTCTATCTACATCGATTAAACTTCGATCTAAACCAACCTTTTTCTTAATTATTGGTAAAAAATTCTCGTTTATTTCATATCCGACTGAATTCCTACCCAAATTCAATGCTGCTCTAATTGTAGTTCCGCTTCCTAAAAATGGATCTAAAACTATATCATTAACAAAAGTAAACATTTTAATTAATCTCCTTGGTAATTCTTCTGGAAACATAGCTTCATGCTCTATTTGCTTTTCACCAGGAAAATTCCAATGTCCAGAAAAATACTCTTTCCATTCTTCCTTTGTTAACCGTGACTTTTCTTTAATTTCTTTTGACGGAGTTTTTCTACTACCTGGTTTTTTAAAAATCAAAATAAATTCATAATCTATTTCTAAAAGTCCATTTGGTGGATATGGATAAGAACCCATAACATTAGCACCCCCGGTTGTATTCATTGTAGTTTTTTTCTGCCATATAATTGATCCCATATAGTCAAATCCAATTTTTTCACATTGAACAATAAATTCTGAATGAAGTGGTGCTACTTTATATTTTCCATAAATTATACTTCTTAAAAATTGATCACCTATATTTATACATAACCTTGTTCCTGATTTCAAAACTCTATGACATTCTTTCCATACAAGATAGAGACTTTTAAGGTATTCATGCAATGACTGTCTATATCCAATTTGATTTTCAATCCCATAATCTTTAATACACCAATAGGGTGGAGAAGTAACAACTAAATCAATACTGCTATCTTCAAGTTCTAACATTTTCCTACTATCTCCAATTATTACTTTTGCAAAAACCATTTTTTTATACATTTACTTCTCATATTTTAACTCTCTCATATAATTTACCAAATTAAATAAAAATATGCAAGAATCTACCTTTTTCCTAATGAAGGGCAATTTATAATGTTCTTTTTTATATGTTCTTTATAGTAAGTATTAATTATTTTACAAATTTTTTCTTTCATAGTAAACTTTAAAATATACAATATCAAGGGAGATTAGAATGTTGAGATTTTTAACAGGTGGAGAATCTCATGGAAAGTGCTTAATTGGTATACTTGAAGGTATGGTAGCAAATTTACCTCTTGATGTTGAAGATATAAATAAAGAACTTGAAAGAAGACAAAAGGGTTATGGAAGAGGAAGAAGAATGGAAATTGAAAAAGATAAAGTTGATATTTTAAGTGGAGTAAGGGATGGGAAAACAACTGGCTCTCCAATTTCTCTTTTAATAGAAAATAAGGATTGGGAAAACTGGAAAGAATATATGGATATAAAAAAGAAAAAGGAAGGAAAGGAAAGATATATACCAAGACCTGGACATGCTGATTTATGGGGATATTTAAAATTTAACTACAAAGATATAAGAGATGTTATAGAAAGAGCAAGTGCAAGAGAAACAGCAATTAGAGTTGCAATTGGAGCAATATGCAAAAAATTTCTAAGCCAGTTCAATGTAAAAATTTATAGTAGAGTAAAAAAGATTGGAAAAGTTGAAGATGAAGGCAATATAGATGATATTAAAAAGAATTATGAAATAATTGAAAATTCACCAGTAAGATGTTTGAAAAAAGAAAAAGAAATGATGAAAGAAATTGACAGGACAAGAGAAAAAGAAGATACAGTTGGAGGAATATTTGAAGTTATAGTAGAAGGAGTTTGTCCTGGTCTTGGAAGTTATGTTCACTGGGATAAACGACTTGACGCCAAAATTTCTTATATTCTTATGAGTATCCCTGGAATTAAAGGAATAGAATTTGGTCTTGGATTTGAAGGTGTTTCTCTATATGGTTCTGATTTTCATGATGAAATTTTTTATAAAGATAAAATTGTCAGGAAAACAAATAATTTAGGTGGGATAGAAGGTGGAATAACAAATGGAAATGATATTTGGATTAAGTGTTTTATGAAGCCAGTTCCAACAATAAAAAAAAGTTTAAGTTCAATTGATATAAGAGATTTCCAAGAAAAAAAATATGAGTATGAAAGAAGTGATGTTTGTGCTGTTGTCCCTGCAGGAATAATTGCTGAAAATTTGCTTGCTTTTGTTCTTGCTTCTGAATATATAGAAAAATTTGGTGGAGATTGTCTTGAAGATTTGAAAAATAATTACACTTCCTATATTAAAAGAATTAAAAATTTCTGGTATTAAAATTTTTCTAAAGAATGAATAAAAATATTGTTCTTGTTGGATTTATGGGAACAGGTAAATCAGAAGTTGGAACACTCCTTGCAGAGAAATTAAACAAAAAATTTGTTGATACAGATAAAATTATTGAACAAAGAGAAAAAGATAGGATTGTAAGGATTTTTCAAGTGAAAGGAGAAGAGTATTTTAGAAAAGTGGAAGAAGAAGTAATAGAAGAAGTGTCTAAATATGAAAATTGTGTAATAGCAACAGGTGGTGGTGCTTTAATAAGAGAA
>JAMWCA010000165.1 GCA_023819545.1 Candidatus Omnitrophota bacterium | reverse complement strand
AAATACCAATATAGATTTAAAGGATTATGTTCCCAGATTAAAATAAGTCCTGACTTCTTTATAACTCTTGTCATTTCTTTTATTGCTGTTTTTACTTTATTTAAATTTCCTAAATGATGAAGAGAGACAATAGAAATTACAAGGTCAAAATTTTCTGATGGAAAAGGTAAATTAAGCATATCTCCTTTTATTATTTTCCCTGGTAATCTTTTATTAGCAATTTTAACCATATTTTCTGAACTATCAATTCCCCAGACATCATATCCTTCTTTATTTAAAAGATTGATTAAGGCACCGGTTCCACAACCAACATCAAGTATTTTACTATTACGGTCTGGACATATTTTTTTTATAAAATTTAACCTTTTTATAAGATAGTAATTAAATATATGTTCTGGGAAAATTTTTTCATAAAAATTTGCTACTTGGTCAAAAATATTTTTTTCCATATTTGGTCATTTTCAAAAAATATATTGCAAATATTATTAAAAAACACATTATTGGGAAGCGATATCTTATTGTTGTTCTAATCAAAATTGACAATCCACTATAAAGAAATATTGTTAAATATAAAAGTATCCATTTATAAAATTCTTTAAAAGAAAACAAAATTCCAATAGTGCCTAAGATTATAATGGGTGTCTCACTAATAAAACTTATTATCTGATGAAATCTTTTATATGATTCTCCCGGTCCAGATATTGTATGTGGATATAACCTCCAAAATTTTATAAATCTATTGATTACAAGTTTAAAGTATAACATAGGATTGTTTTTGATAAATTTAAATGTTTTCTTATATAGTAATTTATCAATTTCAATTTCAGAGAGACCTTTAAATTCTTCAACATCTTCTGAATGGTAAAAGCCAGTAGGGCTACTTAAAGATTTCTCATTATTTGCAATGAAAAAAACTATTCCTCCTTCTGAAGATGTAATGAACAACTTGTTGAAAATTTTATAATTTCTTATTCCCCATAATAAAGGAAAAAACGATAGGCAAATAGATGAAATAAGTAATATTTTCAATAAATCTTTTTTATGCATTAAAGCAAAGGTTAATATCAAAAATGGACATAATGCAAGAAAAGTAGGTTTTGTAATAGATAAGAATCCAAAAGTTAAATTCCCAAAAATAAAAAATAAAATTTTTTTATCATTAAAATGCCATTCTGTTAATAAAAAAATACTTAGGACTAATAGAAAAGTTATAAATGTTTCAGGAGCAAGATAGCCAGTCCAAAAAATAGATGCAGGATAGATGGAATAAATTAAAGAAACCCAACAAGCAGTTTTCATATTAATCAAAGTTTTTGTAAGAAAATATAATAAAATACAGGTTAAAGAACTTAAAATGGCAAGTCCAATTTTAGCAAAAAGGAAATTGTGTCCGAAAATTTTATAAATCAATGCTAAAAAGATTGGAAAACCAGGACTTCTCCATGCATAAAATTTCGGTCCATCAGGAAAGTAAGGATTGTTAACCCAATATCCCTTACCACAAGCAATTTTCCATCCAAGTTCATCCCACCAATCCCCCCATACATCAACAGAATTATCAAGAGTTAAGATAAACCCAATTCTTATGATTAAACTTACAAAAAAAATTATAATTAAAAATTTTTTCTCGTTTGCCTTCATAGTCATAAATTATTATAATACATTACAAAAGATAAAAAAATGGGACAGAATTTTAGTTTTGGTTTTTCAGACCATTTACTTTTAGAACTTGGGGAAATAAATTTTTATCAATTACATTTTGAACCAAATTCAATTGTAAAAGCATATGAAAAATTAAAAGAGATAGCAGAAGAATTACAAGTTCCTGCACCTATTCCCAAAATGGCTGGTTTTGCTTACCCACATATTGCTTCTCTTGGAACAAAAATTGAATTTCCAATTGATGGAGAACCAAAACCCTTTCCATTGATAAAAAATCTTGAAGATATAGATAATTTAAAAGAGCCAGAAGATTATTTGAGTGCACCTTTAATACAGAAAAAGCTAAAAACATTATTTGAATTAAAAAAACTTGTTCCAGAGACACCAAATACAATCGGACATCTTTTTGAAGGACCTATAACAACTGCTGTTTTACTTATGGGACAAGAATTTTTTATTCTTGTTTATGAAAATCCAGAAAAAGCGAAAAAATTGCTTGATTTTTCTGTTAAAAGTGCCTTAAATTATACAAAAACAATATTAAACTATTTTGGCAAAGAGATAAAAGAGGGACCAAAAGGAATACCTGATGATTTTGCAGGTATTTTACGACCAGAGTTATTTCCTGAATTTGTTATACCTTATTGGGAAAAGATATATGAAGGACTGAAAGCAACAGAAAGACATTTACATAGTGAATTATTGAGAGAAAAGCATTTAAAGTTTTTAAAAGATGTTAAAATTGATTTATTTGACCCAGGAACAGACCAATATTTAGATGGAGAGATATTATCAAAAAGTTGTCCTTGTAAATATACTTTAAAAATTAAATCATGGGAAATTTTTAATTTGAATGAAGATGAACTTGAAAGATTATATATAAAACTTACAACTTACAAACCAGTATTAATAGATTTTTCACTTGATAGATTGGTTGATTTACCAAAGATAAAAAGATTACTTAAAATCGCAAGAGAATATGAAAAAAATTGATAATGATAAAGTTAGTAAATAATCTTATAAAAAGTAGTTATATTTGCCAAATTCTTTACCTGCTTCATACATTGTTTCAAAATGAAGAACAGGTGTTTGTGGTGCACAATTATTTCCATCATGAAGTATAAACTTTTTACCTTTCATAACTCCTGAATTAC
>JAMWCA010000164.1 GCA_023819545.1 Candidatus Omnitrophota bacterium | reverse complement strand
GTGTTGAGATTCTGGAAAAAGAAATCAGAGAAACAAAAAAAGCTATGGACGAAGCTCAGGAAGAAGCTAATTCTCATAAAGGTGCTATGGAATCTCGGTATGATACCTTTAAAGAAGAGGCACAATACAAAGCTGGTGCTTATGCTAAAAAACTTGTCCAATTAAATCAGCAACTATCTCAAGTTCAATTAATTAAACCTACCATACTAAATTCGGCTCAATTTGGAGCTTTGGTGGAATCAGAAAATAAGACTTACTTTTTAATTGGATATTTTGGACCTGAACCTATTAGATTGGACGAAAAAGAAATTTTCCCCATTAGTATTTCTTCACCAATTGGAAAACTTTTTATTAATAAAAAACCAGGAGATGAAATTCATCTTAACGACAAAATTATAAGGATTAAAAATGTTTTCTAATTCATCTAAAAATCAAAAAATTTTAATTGCTATCGAAGGTGTTGATGGTGTTGGTAAAACCACAATCGCTAAAGAACTTGTAAAAAGAAATAATTACAAATTAATTAAAAGCCCTCTTGAAGACACCAACTCTGTTAAACCCTTTTTTGAAGATAGACTTAAAATATTTCCACTTTCTCGATTTCTCTTTTACTTATCTTCAATCTGGGAAGTTTATTTCACAATTCAACAGGACTCTTCAAATAAAATCTTTATTATCGATAGATATATTCTATCTACTCTACTATATCATAAAGTGCTTTTCTCAAATCTAAAATTTGAAAATGCAAATACATTTTTCGATGCAAATATATTTCCACCTGAACCAGATCTAAATATTATTCTCTATTGCGATAAAAATATCAGACAGGAAAGAATTTATAACAGAAGAAAAAACATTTCATCCATTGATAAAGTGTTTGAAGATGATCAAAATTTACTTGATGCTGTTCAATCTTATTTTATTTCCCTGCCCGATGTCATTAAAATAGATACCGGTTTATATTCAATCCAGAAAGTAACTGAAAAATGTGAACTTGAAATAAAAAAAATTATAAACAAAAAAACACGCACACTATTATGTTATTAAAAAAGGGAAAATCTAAAAGATGAAAAACAACATATACATCTTTTCTAATTCTATTCTCAGTCGAAAAAATAACACCTTTAAAATCGAAAAAATGAGTGATGCTGAAGCTATTCACCAGATTGATATTTACGAAGATGAACGAGAGCATGTTATTTTACCCTCTCCAAAATTTGAAAATGGAGAAGAATCTAAATACTTACCCGCTGAAACTATAGAAGCTTTCTATGCTTTTGGTGAAGTAAGGTTCAATTCTCAATTTTTTAAATGCTTGAGTTATTATTCAATTCCCCTGCATATGTTCAATTATTATGGTAATTATATTGGAAGTTTTATTCCGCAGGATAGTGAAGGAGATGGTGCAATTCAACTACTTCAAGCTCAATTTTATTTTGATACACACAAAAGAGTTTACATTGCCAGAAAAATTCTCGAAGCAGCAACAAGAAATATACTTGATAACTTACAAACACATCAATACGAAGGTGCAAATCTTGATCAACCTATTATGAAAATAAATTCTCTTCTTGACCAGATAAGACTCTCCATTTCTATTGAAGAATTACTTGGGCTTGAAGGAAATGTAAGGCAAATTTATTACAAATCATGGAACGAGTTTCTTAAACAAAAATTTGACTTTGAAAAAAGAATTAAAAATCCACCAGTAGGTTACATTAATTCTCTTATCTCTTTTGGTAATTCTTTAATGTATTCTGTCTGTTTATCTGAAATTTATCGAACTCGATTAAATCCTTACATCGGTTTTATTCATGAAGCTGGAAATAAAAAACATTCCTTAGCTTATGACATCGCAGAAATATTCAAACCAGTTATTGTAGATAAAGTTATTTTCAAAGTTATTAATCTCAGAATGATTACAGATAAAGACTTCAAAATCAAAAACGATTTCTACTTATTAAAAGAAAATGCAAAACAAAAATTTGTTGAAGAATTTGAAAAAAGATTGAGTACTGTAATCACTCATAAAAGACTCAATAGGAGAATTTCTTATCGATCCTTAATTCGTATGGAATGTTTTAATCTTATCAATTTTATGCAAGGGAAACTTAAAACTTATGAGCCCTATTATTCAACATAATAATTGGTCTTTCGTGTTTAAGTTTATGTTTTTTCTTGTGTTCAATGATAACTCTATGGCGATTATAAATATTTTATGGATTAGCATAGCTCTTTATATCAATAACCTTAAAACTTTACGAAAAATTTTTATGTCTTAACAAAATGAAATTTATAGTACCAGAAGGTAAAGTGTTTTACATAGCTGTATACGACATAGCTAATGAAAGAAGATTACCAAAGGTCTTAAAAGTATTTAGAAAATATATGACCTGGGTGCAAAATTCCGCTTTTGAAGGCGAGCTAAATTCTAAACAATTTCATGCTCTGGTTAATGAATTGGAAAAAGTAATTAAAAAAGAAGAAGACTCTATTATTTTTTATCACGCTGAAGAACAAAAACATATAGGTAAAAAAATAATTGGAATTGAAAAAAACGAAATAATAAAATTCTTTTGAGAATCACCATGCAATATTTAGCAATTATCTCAACCTCTAATCCACAGTTAATTCAAAAGAAAAAATTTTTCTGGGGAAGTAACTACATTCAATCAATTAATAAATTCCTCCCCCAAGAACCAATTAGCCTACAAAATTTGAAAAAAGGATATATTTACTGCTTAAACTCAGCATCCATTGAAAAAAACAATCAAAATCCTTTTAAGCCCCTTTCCATCGATATTAAAAAAATAACCATTTCA
>JAMWCA010000163.1 GCA_023819545.1 Candidatus Omnitrophota bacterium | reverse complement strand
TCAAGAAAAGGTTGAAATAAAAATAATTCGGCGGTTAAATCATAAATTTTTTTTGAGTAATTAATAAACTTGATAAATTCAGCAGATGAATTTGGGCAAACTTTTTCAAATTCTAAGAGAAGTCTATTTCTATTAAAATATTGATAAAAATTCGTACCATCATTAAAAAAATATTTTGTCACAATATCTTTTGATTTGATCGAAATAAAATCATTAATATTAAAATTGCCTACATTGAATAAATTTTCTAGAACAAATGGCATAGTCAACAAAGTCGGTCCAGTATCAAAACGAAAACCTTGTTCAACAATTTCACCTGCTTTACCACCCAGTTTACTATTTTTTTCAAAGATAGTAACTTCATATCCTTTTGCAGCAAGATGTATTGCAGCAGATAATCCACCAAATCCGGAACCAATTATGATAATTTTATTTTTCATTTAATCTATGAAAAGATTTATACAAAATTATCAGAACGGTTGTAAGAGTGAAATGATAAAAGAAATCCTCAACTGGAATTGTAAGAATTCTTATGCCAAGAATTTGTGAACTATTGTAAACAACAATAGGTATTGATGTCAAGAAATAATTAATTACAATAAAGCCAATGAAAGATACAATAATAAAAATCCAGAAATTTTTTGATAAAAATATCTCCAACTTTTTTAGCCAAATATAAAAAGACAAAATTGATGTAATTAAAAATTGTAATGATGTATATGCTTTTGGATAAGTTATTATCGCAATTGTTAGAAGGATAATACCAAATAATAAAGCAAAATTGTGATTAAATTTCAGCTTGGAATCAATTAAATAAAAATTAATAACTTCATATATAAAAATTAAAGTGTAAGGTATGCAAAAGAAAAATAAATGCTCTTCAATTGGTAATGATAAAATCTTTAATCTGGAAACTTTTTCCTCAGAAAATCCCCAAACACTGTAATTTGTAAAAACAATATCCCAGATGATGTAAGGAATAAAAACAATAAAAATAACCTTTAGAACAGTTTTTATTTTACTAATAAAATTAACTTTTTTCTCAAATGAAAAAATAAACGGGATTATAATTGTTGAGATAAGAATAATTGAATAATCAGTCATTTAAAGTCTTTATAAATATTCCCTAAGAAATGTTTTTCATCTTCACTTATTTTTTGACTTCGCAACAAAAATTCAAGAATACCTTTATGAATTTTTCTATCAAGTTCGGTATAATCTTTCTTTATTATTAGATTTTTTATTTGTCTGTAATCTTCATAAAAAAAATTGTCAAAACCTAAAAAAGAAGGCACATAATTTAGTATAGATAATCTTAAGAATCTAAACTCAAGTTTTTCAGGATCATTTTTAATTGATTTATTTAAGAATTCTAAACCTTCCTTTAATTTAAAGTACTTAGTGTAAGGATTTATTGAATGTTTAGCTACTAAAGTTAGATAAGCTCCGTAATACGCATCTTTAAAGTTGGAGTCTAATTCTTTATCTATTTTTTTTAATTTATCTTCAAAAATTTTAAGAGTATCTTTGGACTCTATAGAAAAATAAAATAAACGCCTGATCAATTCTTTTTCACTGGAATTGTAATCGGGAAAAGACTTAAAAAGAAAAATAAAAATTAGAATAATTGAAATCATATTAATTTTAAAACCTTAACCTGTAAAAAAGCTTTTAGTAAAAGTAAAATTTTGTGAAAATTATTAACTCTTACTCTTCTACTTAATAAGTAGTCTAATTGCTTTTTCTTGATTTTTCTTAGCAAAGCCAAGTAATACAAGTAAGTAGAATAGACACCCAACTTTGCAGAATTGGGTAACCTTTTAATTCCTTCAAGAGCTAAACTAAATTCTCTTTCGGTTTCCTGAACTAGTTTTTGTTTTTCTTCATTTGTTATTTCACTAACTTCTGGCACTTCAGGAATGTAAATCCTATGACGATCATTTAAATCACTACCAATATCTCTAAGAAAATTTACTTTCTGAAAAGCTGAACCAAGTGCTCGAGCATACTCTCTTAGTTCTTTATACTTATCTTCATCGCCATCAACAAAAATTTTAAGACACATTAAGCCAACTACTTCCGCTGATCCATAAACATATTTATCATAATCTTCTCGACTAAAATTATTTTTATATGTATCCATCTCCATTGAATGGAAAAATGCATCAATTAATTCTTTGGGTATCTTATATTCATTGACTGTTATCTGGAATGAATTAAGAACTAAGTTAGACGAGAATCTATTACTAATGGATTTATAAGTTTCATTTTTCAGTTCGTCTAGCAATTTCTTTTTATCAAGATGATGGAAAGTATCAACAATTTCATCAGCAATTCTAACTAGACCATAAATTGCGTAAATATGTTTCCTTAATTTTTTATCCAGAGTTAATATACCAAGACTAAAAGAAGTTGAGTACTTTGTTGTAACTAATTTACTGGTATCGAAACTTACTTTTTCATAAAGTTGAATCATTCAGAATCCTTTCGGTTACGAGTTTTGAGCTAATTATAACCATTGGCAAACCTGTTCCTGGAATTGTAGAAGCACCAACATAATACAAATTACTAAACTCTTCATCTTTATTACTTGGACGAAAAGCACCCACTTGATTAATTCCATGAGCCAATCCCAAACCGGAACCTTTGTATAAATTAAACATATTTTGCCAATCAATCGGATTATAGATTCTCATAACTTTAAGATTTGATTTGATGTCAAAATCAATTCTTCGTGATAAATCTTCAATGATGTTATCTGCAAATTCTTGAGTATCAGACCAATCACTTTTAAATCTCAAATCAGGAACTGGACAGAGTATAAAAATATTTT
>JAMWCA010000020.1 GCA_023819545.1 Candidatus Omnitrophota bacterium | reverse complement strand
TGTATTGCTATTGGTAAAATAAAATTTTTAAAAGTTCATATTTTCCCTTATTCTGAGAGAAAAGGAACTTTTGCGATAAATTTACCTGATAAAGTTGATGAAAAGATAAAAAGAGAAAGGTTTGAAAAAATTTTAGAAATTGCTGAAAATTCAAGAAAAAAAGTTATGGAAGAATTTGTTGGAAAGAGATTGAATGTTTTAATTGAAAAAAAGATGGACAATTTCTGGAAGGGATATTCGGAAAATTATATACCTGTTATAGTAAATTCACAACAAGATTTAAAAAATGAGATTATTTCTGTAATACCTCAAAAGATTTATAAAAGTTCTCTTTTAAGCAAAATCTTAAATCAAAATAAGGAGTAAACTATGAAACCAGCATATTTAATTTTTGGTTTTTTATTATTGATAGGAGGGATTTTTTTAACATTTAAACCAAAAGTTTCATATGAAAAAGAATCTGTCTCTGATATCATTGCAGTTGCTGGAATTATCTTAATGATAGCAGGGATTGCTTTATTACTTTCTCCTTTTATAAAATAACTAAATAGATTTGGAAGGAGAGATTAAATTAAGTGCTTCTGTCCTTGTTCTTAAATCCCTTAAAAAAATCCCTCTCATAGCACTTGTTACTATTTTTGTTCCTGGCTTTTTTATTCCTCTCATTATCATACACATATGTTCTGCTTCAACTATTGCCATTGCCCCCTGTGGCGTTAAAACATTCATAATTATATCAACTATTTGATTTGTCATCCTTTCCTGCAATTGAGGCCTTTTTGAAAGAACATCTACAAGACGCGCAATCTTACTTATTCCTACAACATTATTACCATCTGGTAAATAAGCAATATGTGCTTTCCCAAAAAATGGTAGAAAATGATGTTCGCATATTGAATAGAAATTTATATCCTTAATTAGAACAAGTTCGTTATAATCCTCCTTAAAAACTTTCCCGAGCACTTTTTTCGGGTCAATATCTATTCCACTAAAAATTTCTACATACATTTTTGCAACCCTTTTTGGTGTATCTTTAAGATTTTTCTTGTTTATATTTTCACCCAGCCCTTCTATTATCAGTTTCATCCCTTTCTCTATTTTCATTATGTCCATTTTCATCTCCTTTTTTTATTCCAAGAATTTTATCTATTTCTTCTGATGTTAATGTTTCTTTCTCTAAAAGTTCTTTAACTAAAAGGTCAAGTTTATCCCTGTTTTTTATTATTATTTCTTTTGCTTTTTTTTCTGCTTCTTCAAGAATCATTTTAATTTCTTTATCAATTTCTCTTGAAGTTTCTTCACTGAATTCTCTTTGTTGGATAAGGTCTCTCCCA
Organism: Candidatus Omnitrophota bacterium; assembly: GCA_023819545.1. Lineage (GTDB taxonomy): Bacteria > Ratteibacteria > UBA8468 > B48-G9 > JAFGKM01 > JAMWDI01. Next base: position 12,920 of record JAMWCA010000020.1, on the reverse strand, counting down.
AGAAATACTGTGTCATGCTGTCTAAAACTTACAGGCCCTAAATTTTCACTCATCCCCCATTCACAAACCATCTTTTTTGCAATTTCAGTCGCAATTCTTAAATCGTTTTCACTCCCTGTAAATTTCTTACCAAAAACTATTTCCTCTGTTGCCCTACCTGCAAGAAGTGCAGCAAGAGAATTTTTGTAATATACATCACTCTCAAGGAATCTGTCTTTATCAGGAAGTATATGAGTTGTTCCAAGTGCTTGGCCTCTTGGAATTATTGTAACTTTATGGACAGGATATACTTCTGGTAAACTTTTTTGAACAAGAGTATGTCCTGCCTCATGATATGCAATAATTTTTTTCTCTTCTTCACTTACATATAAACTTTTCCTCTCAACCCCCATTAAAACTTTATCTTTTGCTTCTTCAAAATCAATCATATCAATTTTTTCCTTCCCTTTTCTTGCTGCTAAAAGTGCTGCCTCATTAACAATATTTGCAAGGTCTGCACCTGAAAGCCCTGGAGTTGCTCTTGCAATTAAAGATAAATCAACTGTTTCAGCAAGTGGTTTATTTTTTGTATGCACTTTTAATATTTTTTCTCTTGCTTTAACATCAGGAAGAGTAACAACAACTGTTCTATCAAATCTTCCAGGTCTTGTTAATGCTGGGTCTAAAACATCAGGTCTATTTGTTGCAGCCATAACAATTATTCCTTCATCTGTTTGAAAACCATCCATTTCTACAAGTAATTGATTTAGTGTTTGTTCTCTCTCATCATGTCCACCGCCAAGGCCTGCAAATCTTTGTCTTCCAACAGCATCAATTTCATCAATAAAAACAATACATGGTGCAAGTCGTTTTGCCTGTCTAAATAGATCCCTTACTCTGGCTGCTCCAACTCCTACAAACATTTCAACAAAATCAGAACCACTCATACCTAAAAATGGAACTCCTGCCTCTCCTGCAACTGCTTTTGCAAGAAGTGTCTTTCCTGTTCCTGGAGGGCCAATTAAAAGAACACCTTTCGGAATTTTACCACCAAGTTTTTGAAATTTCTTGGGATTTTTTAGAAATTCAATTATTTCTTTCAACTCTTCTTTCGCTTCTTCACATCCAGCAACATCTTCAAAAGTAACTCTATTTTTAGGATTTGGAATAATTGGTGTACTTTTTGCAAATGACATAACTCTATTTCTTTCAAGATTTGCCTGTCTTATAACCATCCAGAAAATTAAGAAAAAAATCAACCCAGGAACAATATACGGAATTAATTCAAAAATCCAATTACCAGGTTCATATTTAAAAGAAATGTTGTTTTCAATTAGAATTTTATTTAAATCAGGGTCTTCTCCAAGATAAGTATAAAAAGACCTTCCATCTTTTAATTTACCATAAATCACACCTTTTTTTATCGTCAGTACCCCTTCAATATTCCCCTTTTTTACTTCATTAATAAAATCACTATAAATTAAGTTTATTTTTTTACTTTCAAATTGTGAAAATTTTAAAAGTCCTATAATAAAAATCCCTATCAAGACCCATAACAAAAGACCCTTTAAAAAGTTCAAATTATTCCCCTTTTCTTCCATCCTTTATTTATTTCCTCCTTTAATTTTTTTATTACTTCTTCTACTTTTTTTGAATTTTCTATAGCACTTATTACTGCAATCCCATCTGCTCCATTTTCAATAACCTGTCTTGCATTTTCTATATTTATACCTCCTATTCCAATTAGAGGTATAGAGATCTTTTCTTTAACTTTTTTTAAAATATCTAAACCAATTGGAACTTTTTCTATTTTTGTTGGTGATTTAAAAATTGAACCAATCGCAACATAATCTATATCTTTATTTTTTATTCTTTCTATGTCTTTTATATTTTCTGTTGAAACACCAACTATTTTTTCTGGTAATATCTTTCTTACATCTTCAATATCTAAATCATTCTTACCTATATGAACACCATCTGCTTCACATAAAAAACATATATCAACTCTGTCATTAATTAAATATATTATCTCATCTGGAATATTTTTTTTCAAGAAATTTGCTATTTTTAAAAAAAATTTTGAATTTTCACCTTTATATCTGAGTTGAATTAAGTCAGGTCTCCCTTTAATTACGTTTTCAGTAAATTTTAAAAATTGTTTTTCATCTTCTTTAAGATTAAGTATTACATACAAGCAGGGTAGACCTATTTTTTTTCTTGAGATTTTAGTAATAACTTTTTTTTCAAACTCATAAATTTCAAATCTTAAATTGTGAAAGAAAAAAACATAATCTGGATTTATAATTTTTGAATATTCTTCAAGAACTCTTAATGCCTCTTCAACCCTAAAGAAGTTATTTTCAATAATCTTTTTTAAATTTAGTTTTTCTTTTATATCCAATTCTTTTCCTATATCAGATTGGATAAATCTTTGGCTCTTTAATTTTTCTGATGGAAAATATTTTAATATAGTTTTTGAAAACCTGTGTCTTATTTCCTTTATTTCTTTCAAAAGTTGCTTGTCCTCGCATATAAATCTTACAGATTCTTCAATTACTCTTAAACCCTCTCTTGCCCTGTTAAAATTTACATCAATAATCCTTAAAGTTTTCATATATTTTTCTTATTAAATTTGTTGTTGAATATTTTTTATATAAAGGAACAATAACAACCTTTCCACCATATTTTTCAATAATTTCTTTCCCTATAACTTCTTCCTCTTTATAATCTCCTCCTTTAACAATAAAATCTGGTAAAATTTTTTTTATCAATTTTTCTGGTGTTTTTTCTTTAAATACAACAATATAATCTATCATAGAAAAACATGATAAAATTTCACATCTTCTCTTTTGATCAATTATAGGTCTTCCTTTTCCTTTTAACATTTTAACTGATTTATCACTGTTAAGCCCAACTATTAAAATGTCTCCAATTGATTTTGCTCTTTTTAAAACTTTTATATGTCCAGGATGGATAATGTCAAAACAGCCATTTGTAAAAACAATAATTTTCCCTTGTTTTTTCAATTTTGAAGATATTTTTTTTATTTCTTCAATAGTTTTTATTTTATACATTTTTAAAATTCTTCCTCAATCAGAGAGCATAGAAGGTGATATATAATTAAATGTATTTGTTGAACTTTATATGTCTCTTTTGATGGGACTGAGATAACAAAGTCAGATATTTTTTCAAGTGTGTTTGGAGTTTTTCCTGTAATTGAAATAACTTTAATTTTCTTTTGTTTTGCAATATTTGCTGCCTTAATTACATTTTTTGATTCCCCTGAAGTTGAGAAACATATCAAAATATCCTTTTCTTTTCCAATTGCTTTAACTTGTTTTGAAAATATTTCTTCAAATGAATAATCATTCCCTATACTTGTTAAGACAGAAGTATCAGTTGTTAAAGAAATAAAAGGAAGCGGCTCCCTTTCTTTCTTAAATCTATTAATCATTTCACCTGCAAAATGTTGACAATCAGCACTACTGCCTCCATTTCCACAAAGAAGAACTTTATTGCCTTCTTTTATAGATTTAACAATTAATTCTGAAATTTTTATAAGGTTTTCATTAAACTGGTCTGAAAAGACAACTTTTACAAGTTCTAAATGATTTTCTATTTCTTTTTCTAAAAATTTAAGTTTCTTTTGATGCTTCATTTTTTTCTTTTTCTGCCTCACCAATAATATTTGAAACATAAATTTCTATATTTGCTATTCTTTCAATCCCAATTGTATCCTGCAAATATCTTTTTATTAATTCCTGAATTGTGCTGCATGTCTCTGTAATACTCAATTTAGAAACTATTTTTAAATTTACTTTTGTTTCAAGCCCTCTTGAAGTAACAAATGCTTTAACTTTTATACCTTCTATACCCTCTATATTTTTAATTATTGTAGAACTTATATAATCTTCTATCGCTTTAAGAGAAATTTTTACTTTCCCCCCTGGATTATCAAAAGAAACTGCTTTCGTTCTATAAACATAATCAATCCAGTTTACTATCCATATTATCCCAACAAATAATACTCCAATTGAAAAAAATCCAACATTAATAGATTTTTTTTCAATAAAATTTAAAAAACCCTGGCATAACTCTTTATTTGCAAAAAAAGAAAGGAGGCAAAAAACAAAAATAATACCCATTATTATATAAATACCACCAACAATTCTACTCCATATTTTCATTTCTCCCCCTGTTTTTTATATTTTCTTTAATTTTTTGAAAATAGTCAAATTTCCTTCTAAAATTTTATACTTTTAAATTGAGGTAAATAATCTTCATTCTTCTCTAACATTTCACTTACCAACTGTCTAATTTCCCTTAAAGATAAAACACTTGCAGTTAAAGGGTCATAACAAACAGCATGGTAAACCATTTCAGGATTTCCGGTTAAAGCTCCCTCAACTGCCATTTCTTCAACTGCTATGTTTATATTATTTAATGCAGCGCATTGGGCAGGTATATTTCCGACATAGATATAATTAAAACCTCTTCTATTGACAAGAACAGGGACTTCAACACAGGCATCATATGGAAGGTTCGGAATTATATTTTTATTAGGGATATTTCCGTTAAATATATAAGGTTCTCCTCCTAAATAAGCATTGATTATATAAGAAGCATATTCATGCCCTCTTTCAAGATTAATTGGTTGTTGAAGATATTTTTTTATTTCATCTTTCCATATATCTTCTCTTCTAAGATATTCTTTTAAAATATAGGCATGTTCTCCAGGATTCCAGCCAGTCCCAGGAAGACAATATTTTTCAATTAAGTCCTGTCTTTTTCTAAACCACCAGTTATATTCTGAATTATGTCCGCTTGACTCTGTTACATAATATCCTAATGCAAGAAACATCTCATTTCTTACAATCTCTTCTTTATATATTTTTTCATTTTCAGTAACAACTTTTTTTATTAAAGGATATGCATCTTTTCCATCTTTTTTAAATTCAATAAACCATGCCTGATGATTAATTCCAGCACAAACATAATCAATCTGACTCATCTTTGCTCCTATCCAGTTAGCCAGCATCTCTGCTGTTCCCTGGACACTATGGCATAAACCAGTTATTTTTAAATGTGGAAAACTCTTTTGCATTGCTCTACATAACATAGACATTGGATTTGTATAATTAAGAAAAATAGCATTTGGACAAAGTTGTTCAATGTCCTTACATATCTCAAGCATAATTGGGATTGTTCTTAACGCACGAAAAATTCCAGCAACACCTCTTGTATCTCCAACACAGAAATCAACTCCATATTTTTTAGGAATTTCTACATCATACCTCCACACTTTCACTCCACCGACAAGTATTGTACATATGACTGCATCTGCATTTTTTAGTGCTTTTTTTCTGTCCATTGTAACTTCAAGTTTTGCAGGATATTTTCCAAAAGAAATAATTTTTTCTACTGCTTTTTTTATGAATTCAAGTCGTTCTTCATCTATATCCATTAAACAAATTGTAGAGTCCTGTAAAAGAGGAAAAGTTAAAATATCTCTAATAAGTGCTCTTGTAAAACCAAAACTACCTGCACCAATAAAGGTTATCTTTGCCAATTTCACCTCCCATTTTTTATAAAGTCAACTATTAATTTTAAACTATCAAATAATTATGTCAAAATAATCTTTTCAAGGATTAATCAAATTTATAAGAAATTTGTTTATTTTTTATTTTTGACGGGACTCTAATATAGAATTTATATACTTTACAAGTTCTTTCTCGCTACAAAAGTTTGATGTGAATAATACTTGATTTTTTTTATTTATAAATATTAAAGCAGGGTCAGAAAGTTTTTTTAAATATTCTGCATATGCTTTAATTATGTCAAGTTTATAGTCAGAAAAATCGTTTATGAATGTCCATTTTATACCCAATTTATCAGCAATTACTTTAAGGTCACTCGTTGGACAACTTGCAAGAGTGATTGTTACAAAGATTACTTTATCTTTATATATTTGATAGAGTTTTGTTAATTGATTAATTTGTTCCACTGTATTAGGTGCTAAACTTCCACCACAATATACTTTCATAAACTGGATAAGTTTGGGTTTTTCTTTATATTTGTAAAGTTGAAACTCATTTCCATAAATATCTTTTGCAACAATATCAGGTGCTAATTCTTTATCACTCCATATTGTTGTAGATAAAAAAATATAAATAAAAACGATTAGAAAAAATGAAAAAAATTTATCTCTCATTTTTACCCCCTTATTTTATTAATGAAACAAGTTTTGGACCAAAAACTGCAATAATTAAACCTGTCAAAATCATTAAAATAGCAATTAGTTTGGTTATTATATTGCCTGCCTTTACAATTTTAATTTGTAGTTTTTCTCTAACAGTTCCTCCTAAAAGTGCTAATGGAATTACTGGAACACCATGCCCTAATCCAAATATAAATAGTAAAAAACTTCCACCAAAAACTGTTATTTCTTTTGCCATAATATAAACTATTGCTGGCATTATTAAAGCAGTAGCACATGGTGCCCACCCAAGAGCAAACAAAACACCAAGTAAAAAAGATGATATAACAATCGGTAAGTTCATAATTTTAAATCCAAATTGTTGAACAAAAGAAATACTATTCCTCTTACCTAATAAATCTTTGAAAATACCAAGTTGTTGCATACCAAAATAAATAAGAGTAATTCCAGCAACTGCAAAGAAAATGTGAGAGTATCTTACAAACTGTCCAAGATATGAAACAAATAAACCAAATATGAAAAATACCAAACTTAAACCAGCAGTGAAAGATATTCCAAGTATTAAGCCCTGTTTTAGATTTTTGCTTTCACCAATAATAAAAGAAACGGTTGCAACAAGTATTGCTATTGAACATGGTGATAAACTTGTCATTAGCCCGAGTAAAAACATCCCTAAAATTGTAACATTTTCCATTTTATACTCCTTTTATTGTGTTTGCATTATTTCAAATTTTTTAAATATAACTCCATTATTTCTCCAATCAAAATAAACATAGAAAAAGTAATAATCTTGTCAGCAGAGAAAATTTTATTCCAAATAGTCCAATTTCAAAAGTAAGAATAGAGATTTTCAAAGTAGAAAATGCGTCTAAATAAAAAGATTTTTTATACTGCATCCCTTTTTCCATAATAAATAGGCAAATATGTTTTTCAATCTTTTCTTTTGGTAACCAGATATAAAAAAGACCAAGAAGAAAAATAAAGGGAAAGAATGTTAAAATTTCAGTAAAAAACATCCAAAAATTTTCTCTAATAATCTTTGCTGAATTAAAATTAGAAATGGTAAAAATAAAGATGAACAATCCAAAAAGAATTAAAAAGATATATTCAATAACAATTTTTAAAATAAATTTTCTCATAAGAATTTAATAATCAACAGCCCAATAACAAAATTAGTCATAAATCACTCTGTAAAATATTTGTCTTTATTGCTTAGATTTCAAATTTTCAATCGTTTCTTTCACCTTATTCATTGCTTGTTCTGTTGGCATATTTCTTAAATCTAAGGAAATAACTTGCTCGTCATAATTGCCACCTGCTTCAGCAAATGCATCTTTAAACATTTTTCTTTGCATCTTTGGGTCACAAGCACCAATGATATATTTTACATTTGGTTTAATGAAATCTTTTATAAACCTATCACCATCATCAACACATAGTTGTGGATGAACTATAGCATATTCAACATCTAATTCTCCTCTGATATAATTGATTAACTCCCAAAGATTGAGATTTGCAAATCCAGGACATTGCCCTGTACAAATACACATTATAAATCTTACTTTCCCTTCCATTTTTACACCTCCTTTTTATTTTACTATATGAGTGAATAGTAATAAAATTTTGAAAAATTTTTTATTTCAATAATAGTTTTCTATCCAGTTCAATTTTTTTTCTCAATGTTTCAGCAACACATAAAGAAAAGTTTATTACACAGGGTAATCTTAAGTAATAAATTCTATTTAATCCTTCTTTTCTATCATCTACAATTCCTACTTTTTTAAGTATGGATAGATGTTTTGAAATATTTGACTGGGAACTACCAATAATATTTACAATTTCTGCAACACTTTTTTCACTATTTTTTAGTAAATCAATTATTGCCAAACGAATTGGATGTGAAATCGCTTTTAAAATCTCCCCTTTTTTTCTGTAAAGTTCTTTCTCTCTTTTATCCATTATTTTATCTACAGCAACCCGGTCCTGCTTTAGGTCCACAAACTGGTGGCAAATTAGAACCACCAGAACGACTACCAATAATTGTAATATTTCCAAAAACTTTAATTACATTTGAAGAATTACAATTTGGACAATTTGGTTTTTTTCCAGATTCTTTTTCAGAAATACTCATATAAAAATCAAATTTTTGACCACAATCATTGCATATATATTGATATATTGGCATTTTAACTCCTCCCTTTTATTTTAATTCTATTTTCCTAATTTCTCATTTTTTTATTTTACCTAAAATTTACTTTAATATCAATACAAATTTGATTTTAATGTTTCAATTAATTCTTGTTCAGAAGATGGCATACCTAAAGAAATTATTTTATCATCAAGTGAGATTATTGGTAAACAACCCCAACCTAATGAACTAACAAGAGAAACTACTTGTTTGTTATTTATCTGAACTTCTTCTTCCATTAAATTAAATACTTTTATTTCACCAGTAAAAACTTTTTTTGCTGTATTTACTAAAAAATTCACCTCTTCATCGCTCAATCCAATCGGTCCACAACAGGAAGACCTTGGTCCACAAGGAAATGTTTGTGGTATTGTAAAGATTTTCAATACTTTTCCATTTTTTTCCATTTTTCACCTCCTCTTAAAAAAGGTTAAATATATATCCAGCAATAATACAGCCAATAAAACTCACAATAACATATAATGATAAAACTTTTGGTTTGAATACACCTGAAAGCATTACGATTGATGGTAAAGATAATCCTGGTCCACCAAGTAAATAGGATAATGTTGCTCCAGGACCCATACCTTTATGTATTAATGCAAGTGCAGTTGGAATTTCAACATAAGTACATACATATGCTAAAACCGCAACAAAAGAAGCAACTAAAACTGAATTTAGATTCTTCCCTCCTACAAAATTGACAATCACACTTGTTGGAATTATTACTTTAATGGCACCAGCAATTAGAACTGCAAGGACAAGGTAATAGTTTAATTGAAGGAAAAAATCCCAAGCAGTTTTAATTAAATTTATCATTTTCTCTTTTAAAGTTGTATCACTATCTCCAGTTGGCAAAACAAAGCATGCACCAGTTATATTATCCATAGAAAGGTTACTTATTTGTGGAAGATACCATTTACCTTCTTTATTTCTGTCAATTATTCCTGCTTCTCCTAAGAGAAAAAGTTTATCTTCATTACCAGGAGCAAGTTGTTCTGTTGTAAGTCCATTTGGATTTATAGCAAGTTTTTTTGTTATCTCAAATGCAAATTTTTGGAGCTCCTTATTTAAAGATGGAACAGCATTTATTTTTATTAGTCGTCTCAAAAACCTTTCTTTTTTTTGCCAATAAGATATAATTTGACCAAGTGTAAGAGCAATAAAAAATGTCCCAAATACTCTACCAATCGCCAATTTCCATCCAAGAACTCCAGCAGTCATAAAAATAGCAGGAATATTTAACATTGGAGCACTAATAAGAAATGCCATAGTTGGTCCTAAAGGGATTCCTGCTTCAACCATTCCAGCAAGAACCGGAACAATTCCACACGAGCATATAGGTATTACAGCACCTACTAATGAAGCAATAAAATTAGATTTAAATCCACCATACCCCATTTTATTTTTTACTTTTTCCCATGGAACAAATACTACAAGTCCTGCTGCAATAAGCATACCAACAATCCAATATTGAAACAATTCAACAAGAACTGCTGAACTTTTAATATAAATATACCATAAAACTTTTGGAATGTTCAAGGATAAAGGTGTTTCTATTTCTTTTATTCTTACTTGTTCACCTATTATCCCTTTTTGTTGTAAAAGCCCATATTTGTATAGAGAACTAAAAGATAAATCATTAAAATAAACATAAATCAACGCACTAAAATAAAGAATAAATACACCTATCAAATAAATCAACTCTTTCTTTTTAGGTTTTCTAAACATTGAAATCCTCCTTTCTAAATTCTACCTTTTATTTACATATGTATATATGCACATTCTTGCATATTATGTTTTATATTATACTTTTTCATCTTTTTATCTGTCAAGACAATCTTATAGAGAGTGAGAGGAAATACTTTTTATCAAGTTTATTACTAAAAACTCTATTTGCTTTTATCTTAGAACATTTTATTTTTGTTTTTGAAGTATTAATTTTTACTTTTTAAAAATCATATCTTTCATTGGAAAATTCATCTCTTTCATCATCTCCATACATTTTGGCATAAATTCTTTAATTATCGCCATATCATTCATCGCTATTTCACAAAATTTTGGCATTAATTTCTTTATAACTTCTTTTTTTTCATCAATTGAAAGACCTTCAAACCCACTTATAAAATCTTCAACTTTCAATTTTCCACACATTGTTATCACCTCCTATTTTAAATTAGATTATTTTTAAACTTACTTTTTAATTTCTTTATAATTGTTTCCCATTCTTTACTATTCATTCCAATGACACACCAGCCATTCTTTCTCATAGATAATCTCTTTTCAAGTCGCAAATCGTCCTGATAAAAAACTTCTTTTGGAATCTCTGATATTGCTCTTTGAATAATATTATAAAATTTATTTTCTGGCTTCTTAAAATAATAATAAGTCCATCTCCCTATTTCCTTGCATTCAACAAGTCCTGCATTTTTAAGAATTTTAAGATGTCTTGAAACATTATATTGATTTTCTGCGAGAGAATCTACTATTTCACAAACACACAACCACTTTTTTGACTTAATAAAAAGCCAAATTATTCGCAATCGTGTTCTGTCTGATAATGCTTTAAAAACATCAATAATTCTATCTATTTCTGTCATATTATCACATGCACTTTTATCCATATTATATCAACAAAAATTTTTTTTGTCAATTGGAAAGTTATAAATCTTGCCAGTAGAATTTTTAATTTTTTCCCAAAAATTAAAATATATCTTGTCATTTTTTCTGCTTTAAAGTAGAATTTAAGTAAAGTTATTGAATTATGGTAAGACCAAAAATTTTGTTAAGTAGATGTTTTCTAAAACCAGTAAGATATAATGGGCAAATAGTTAATGATGATTTTGTAAATAAACTTAAAAATTTTGTTGATATTTTAGATTTATGCCCTGAAGTTGATATAGGGCTTGGGATACCAAGAGAACATATAATTATAGTAAAAGAAAACAACAAGAAAAGATTGATTCAACCCAAAACAGGATTTGACCTTACTGAAAAAATGTTAGAATATACAAAGAAAATTATTAATTCATTATTTGATATTGATGGTGCTATTTTAAAAGCAAAGTCACCATGTTGTGGTGTTTCTTCAAGTATAATTTATGAAGGAAAATTAGTATTTGGGAAAGGAAATGGTTTTTTTGCAGAGGGATTGAAAAATAAGTTTCCATATTTACCTATAGAAGATGAAGGTAGATTAAGAAATCCTGAAATAAGAAATCATTTTTTAACAAGAATATTTGCATTTTCAGAACTGAGGGAACTTATATTTAGTACAGAACCAAAAAGATTAATTCAATTTCATACTTATTACAAATTTTTACTTTTAACATATAACCAAAAGATTATGCGAGAACTTGGTAAAATTGTTGCTGATGGAAATATTAAATTTGAAGAAAAAATAAAAATTTATAAAGATAAATTTTATAATGCTTTCTTAAGAAGACCCTCAATTAAAAGACATTTAAATACCCTCTATCATCTTTATGGTTTTTTTTCTAAAAAATTAACAGAAAAAGAAAGAAAACATTTATTGAATTTGATAAAAAAATTTGGGGAAGGTAGAGTATCGTTGAAAGTTATAACTGAATTAATAAAAAGTTTAGCATATCGTTTTGAAAATGAATATGTTCTTTTCCAAAAATATATTGAACCTTATCCTGAAGAATTAGAAAATGCATAAAAGAAGTATTTACTGGTTTAAACGAGACCTTAGAGTTGATGATAATAGACCATTTATAGAAGCAAATAAAAAATCTAAAGAAGTAATTCCAATATTTATATTTATACCTGAAATACTTGATAAATTCAAAAGTTATGATAGTAGAACTGGTTTTATAATTGGTTCTCTTATGTATCTTACTGAGCAATTAAAAAAGTTGGGTGGGACCCTTTATTGTTATTACGGCAATCCTGAAAAGATTTTTAATAGATTAATTGATAGATATAAACCCGATTCTTTATATACAAGCCGAGCATTTTCTTGGACTGGTGAAGAAACAGAAAAAAGGATATATCAATTATGTAAAAGTAAGGGTGTTGAGTTTTATTCAATTGTAGATAACTTTTTGGCAGATATTAAAATTATTCCTTATAAAAAGGTTTTCAGTAGTTTTTTTATAGAGTGGGAGAGAAATCTTGATTTACAAATTTCAGAAGCACCAAAAAAAATTAATACTCCAGTTTTAAAAGAACCTAATATCTTTTCAATCAAAGAAAAGATTAAATATAGTCCAAATTATTACTGGGATGTAAAAATTGGATTAAACAGGTTTGAGAATTTTGATTTTTTAAATTACGGTCATATTCGTGATAGAGTAGATATTGACGGAACTTCAAAACTTTCGCCTTTTATAAGATTTGGCTTAATATCGTTAAGAAAACTATATTTAAGGGTTGCCAAAATTGCAGGTTTTGAATGTCAATTTATAAAAGAACTTGCATGGAGAGAGTTTTGGTATCATATAAAGTTAAACTTTCCTGAATTAAAAAACCTTGAATTTCAGGAAAAAAGGCGAAATATTCAGTGGCAAAACA
>JAMWCA010000001.1 GCA_023819545.1 Candidatus Omnitrophota bacterium | reverse complement strand
ACAAGTTCTGCTACTTCCTCTGGTTTACCAAATCTCCCAAGAGGGATAGATTTTAGCATCTCCTCTTTTATTTTATCCGGTAGATTTTCTGTCATTTTCGTTAAAATATATCCTGGAGCAACTGCATTTACATTTATACCACCTCTCGCAAATTCTTTCGCACAGGACTTTGTTAATGCAATAAGTCCTGCTTTTGAAGCAGAATAATTTGCCTGTCCAATATTTCCAATTTCTCCTATAATTGAAGCCATATTAATTATCTTGCCACTTCTTTGTTTATACATAATTTGACCTATTATTTTACTACATAAAAAAGCACCTTTCAAGTTTACATTTAACACTTCATCCCATTCCTTTTCAGACATCCTGAAAATTAATTTATCTCTTGTAATTCCTGCATTATTTATAAGAACATCTATTCTCCCCCATTTTTCTAAAATCTTTTTAGTTTCTTTTTCTATCTCGTTTTGATTTGTTATATCAATAATCATAGAAATTGTTTCAATTCCTTTTTCTCTTAATAAATTTTCAAATTCTTGATCAATAAAAATGTCCCACAGAACAAGCTTTGCATAGTCATTACCAAATTTATTTGCAAGTGCCTTACCAATCCCACCAAAAGCACCAGTTATCAAAACTACTTTATCTTTAAACATTTCCTCCTCCTTTGAAAAACGAGTAAAATTCTTGAAATGTTTTTGGATTTTCAATGTTAAAAGACAAAATATTTGGAACGATTGTTTCTATAAGTTTTTTTAAAACATTTTTAGGACCTATTTCAACAAAGCAATCAATACCTTCTTTTGTAATATTTTCAATTGTCTCAACCCATTTTACAGGATTATATAATTGTTTTAAAAGACCGTCTTTTATTTCGTCTTTATCAATTGTTTTTTTTGCTGAATAATTTAAATAAACAGGAATTTCAGAATTTTTAAAATTGATTTCCCTCAATACTTTTTCCATTTTCTCTGATGCTTGTTTCATATATTTTGTATGAAAAGGTCCACTAACTTTTAAAAAAATTGCTTTAATTCTTTTATCTTTTAGAAATTTTTCTAATTTTTCAAGTTGAACTTTTGGCCCTCCAACAATTATTTGGTTATATGAGTTTATATTAGAAACTTCAATTTCATCAAAATTCTTTATTATTACCTCAACATCTCTTAAAGAAATCCCTAAAATAGCAAGAAGCGAACCATTCACATTTTGGGAAATATCATCCATTATCTGGGCTCTTCTTTTAACAAGATAGAAACCTTCTTCAACGGAAAAAACATTTCCTGCACATAAAGCAGTATATTCTCCTAAACTATGTCCTGCAAGACAAAAAGGAGTAATTCCTGTTTTTTCTTTAAAATATTTCCAGCAAACTAAACTCACTCCAAAAACAGATGGTTGACAATATAATGTTCTTGTTAACTCTTCTAAAGGTCCATTATAAATTTTTTCAACAATTGGTAAGCCAGTGACCTTCTCTCCAATTTCAAGTATTTCTCTATACTTACTATTTTCTTCTATTATTTCTTTTCCCATACCCACATATTGGGATGCCTGCCCCGGAAAAACAACACTTATTTTCATTTTACCCACTTTATTAAATTTGCTGCCCAAGTTAATCCTGCACCAAAAGCAACTGTAATTATCAAATCACCTTTTTTTATTTTCCCAGTTTTTACTGCTTCATCAAGTGCAATAGGCACACACGCAGCCGACATATTGCCATATTTTTCAATATTTATAAAGAATTTTTCAATCGGAATTTCAAGATTTTTAGCTATACCTGTTATAATTCTTAAGTTTGCCTGATGAGGAATAATAATTGATATATCTTCCTTTTTTATTCTATTTTTCTCTAATAATTTTACTACTGATTCACTCATTGAATAAATTGCAATTTTAAAAAGTGTAGAACCTTCCATCTTCATAAAATTTTCTCTTTTCTCAATTGTTTCAAAACTTGATGGTTTTAAAGAACCTCCTGCTGGAGTATATAAAAGGTTTTCATATTTCCCATTTGATGATAAATATGAATCAATTATGCCATTATCTTGACTCTCAGATACAATCGCTGCACCAGCGCCATCCCCAAGTAAAACACACGTGCTTCTATCTGTATAATCAGTAAGGCGACTCATACATTCAGATGCAATAACTAAACCCTTTTTGTATCCACATCCATGAATTAATCCTTTTGCAATTTCCAATCCATATATAAAACCTGAACATGCTGCTTGAAAATCAAAACAAGGGATATTTTCAAGTCCAAGTTTTTTTTGAATAATGCAGGCAGTAGATGGGAAATACATATCAGGTGTTATAGTGGCACAAATTATAAATTCAATCTCTTCTTTTTTTATTCCTGCATCTTTTATTGCTATTAAAGATGCCTCAAAACCTAAATCTGACGCACCTTTGTCTTTTGGACATATTCTTCTTTCTTTAATGCCTGTCCTTGTAACTATCCATTCATCACTTGTATCAACCATATGCTCTAAATCAAAATTTGTAAGTTTTAAATCAGGCAAATATGAACCGGTTCCAATTATTGCGACTCCCATTTTAATTCTTTTATTTTTTCATAAAAGTTTGACATAACAATTTTTTCACCAAGTTTTATAGCATTGTAAATTGCTCTTGAACTACTTCTTCCATGACTTATTATTACATTTCCATTTACACCAAGTAAAACACCTCCTCCATATTCAGCATAATCAGCTTTTTTTGCAAATTCTCTTAAATTTTTTCTTATTAGGAAAGTGCCAATTTTACCAAGAAAATCTTTCATTAACTCTTTTATCAAAATCGTCCTGAAAGACCTTGTTATTCCTTCGGAACTTTTCAAAACAATGTTTCCTGTAAATCCATCTGTTATAATCACATCTGCTTTCCCTGTAAATATTTCATGACCTTCAATATTACCGATAAAATTAATAGTTGAATTCTCCTTTAAGATTTTATATGTATGTTTTCTTAAATCATCGCCCTTGGTTTCTTCTTCTCCTACATTTAGCAATGCAACTTTTGGATTTTTTATATCAAAAACAATTTTCGCATAAAAAAATCCTAATATACCTGATTGTAATAAATGATATGGCTTTGGATTGACATTTGCTCCTGCATCAATAAAAATTGTAACTCCACCAGTAATATTAGGGAATAGTACTGCAATTGATGGTCTTTCAATCCCTTCAATCATTCCAAGCTCTGAAATAGCAAGAGATACAAAAGCAGCAGTATTCCCAGCGCTAAGAGATATATCAACTTTTTTCTCTTTCTGCATCTGTAAAACAAGTTTCATACTTGTATTTCTTTTTAAAAGTGAAGAAGAAACTTTTTCATCCATCTCAACAAAATTAGGACAGTCAACAACTTCAAATATTTCATTTTTTTTCTTTAAAATTTTTTTTATTTTTTCTTGATCACCAACTAAATAAATTTTTAATCCTTTTTCTTTAATAAATTCACAACTTTTCACTGGTGATAAAGGAGCATTATCTCCACCCATCGCATCAAGAGCAAGTTTTATTTGTCTCATTTTGAACCTTCTACTTTAACAACTTGAATTCCTTTATAATACCCACAGACCTGACATACAAAATGAGGGAGTTTTATTGCTCCACAATTAGGGCATTTAGACAATGCTACACTTCTAACTTTTTTACTACTTCTCCTCTTACCAGTTCTTGACTTGGAATGTTTTCTTTTCGGATTTGGCATTTTAACCTCCTTGGAATTTTTTTCTCAATGCCTGTTCAACATTTTTAGGAACAAAACATGAGATATTTCCATTTAATTTTGCAATTTCTTTTACAATTGAAGAACTTATATAAAAATACTCTTCTCTCGGCATTAAAAATATTGTTTCAATCTCTTTGTTTAATTTTCTATTAATCAAAACCATCTGAAATTCATAATCAAAATCACTAATTGCTCTAAGTCCCCTTATAACTATTTTAAGATTCTTTTTTTTCAGATAATCCACAAGTAAACCATCAAAACTTTCAACTTTTACATTTTCATTATTCTTAAAAACTTCTTTTATCATTGCGACTCTTTCTTCAACTGAAAATAAAAAATCCTTTTTTTTAAATCCACTAACTGCAATAATAACCTCATCAACAATTTTCAAACTTCTTTCAATAACATCAATGTGCCCATATGTAATAGGATCAAACGTTCCTGGATACACACCTACTTTTTTCATCTTATTCGCCTTAAATATGTCAAACCTGTTTTTCCATAATTTCTTCTCTTTATAACTTCATAACCATCAACAACTGGTATTTCCTTTTTATAATCATATTCAATTACTATAATCCCTCCTTTTTTCAAAATATTCAATTCTTTAATTTTTTCAATAATTCTTTGTAATTTTGAAATAGGAAATAGATAAGGAGGGTCTCCTATAATTAAATCATACTTTATATTTTCCAGTTTCTCTATTTCATATTCACAATCTCCCTTTATAATTTCGCATTTTTTTTCTATCCCTAATATTTTTATATTTTCCTTTATTGTTTCAATCCCTTTTTTATCTTTTTCTATAAATATAATTTTTTTTGCTCCATGGCTAACAGCTTCAATCCCAAGTATTCCATTTCCTGCAAATATTTCAACTACTTTTTTACCAACCATCCATCCTCTCAAACTATCAAAAATTGCCTTTCTAACTACGTCTTTAGTTGGTCTAATATCTTTATTTTTAATAAATTTTAATTTTCTCCCCTTATAAATACCACTTATAACTCTCATATTTTAAGCCGCACATTACTCCTTTTTAACCAATCAATTATAATTGCAGAAGCAATAAAAATGGAAGAATATGTTCCAAAAATAATTCCGATTAAAAGACAAAAAGAAAAAGTATGTAAAGTTTCTCCTCCTAAAAAGAAAAGACACAAGACGACAAAAATAGTTGTTAAACCAGTTAAAATAGTTCTACTTAATGTCTCATTTATACTTTTGTTAAATAAAGCAATGTAGTCGGTAGTTCTTGTTTTTCTTGCATTTTCTCTTATTCTATCAAATACAACAACTGTATCATTAACCGAATAACCGATAATTGTAAGTAAAGCAGCAATAACCATACCATCAATTTGTTTTCCGCTTATAACTAAAATTGAGAGAACTACTAAAATATCATGAAAGAGAGCAACTACTGCACCAACAGCAAATTTAAATTCAAATCTTATTGTTAAATAAATTAATATACAAATTAATCCTATCAAAAATGCTTTTATCGCTTTTTTTCTTAAACTTATACTCATTGAAGGAGATATTATTGATTTCCTCTTAACTGTAAAATTTTCTCCAAAGTTATTTTTTAACCTTTCAAGAATTAAATCAGAGGTTTTTTGAGGTAATCTTATAATATAATTTTTACCTTCTACTCCTAATTCTTGAACAGTAAAAGAACCAATGTTTTCCTGTGCAATAATTCTTCTTAAACTTGCAACATCTATTTTTTGACTAAATTCAATATTTATTAAATCTCCTCCAACAAAATCAACACCAAAATTTTTTTCACCTTTAATTATCATAAATGAAATGCCTAAAATTATTATTAACAAAGAGAAACAATAGAAAATTTTTCTTTTACCCATAAAATTAAAGTTAGTATTTTTTATCAGTTCCATTTTTATATTCTTAACTTTTCAATTTTCTTGTTTATAATAATCCAGTCAACTATTACTTTTGTGGCAAATACAGCAGTGAATAAATTTGCTATAATCCCGATACTTAAAGTCAGTCCAAATCCTTTTATTGCTCCTTCTCCAAAAATAAAAAGAACCAATCCAGTTATCAAAGTTGTTATATTTGAATCAATTATTGCAGCCCATGCCCTATGATAACCAGCATCAACACTTGCTTTAGGGGACTTTCCTGCTTTTAATTCTTCCCTTATTCTTTCAAAAATCAAAATATTTGCATCAACTGCAATTCCACAAGTTAAAGCTATTCCAGCAATACCTGGTAAAGTTAAAACGCCTTTCATTCCTGCCATTATTCCAAGCAGAATTAAGATATTTAAAGCAAGAGCAAAATCGGCAAGTAATCCAAAATAAAGATAATAGAATATCATAAAGATTAAAACTATAATTGCTCCATACAGAGAAGATTTAAAACCTTTTTGCACAGATTCTTTACCAAGAGAAGGCCCAATTACTTCCTGATAAATAATATTCAATTTCGTAGGTAAAGCGCCTGACCTTAAAACAATAGCAAGTTCTCTTGCTTCTTCGATTGTAAATTTTCCAGTTATAACTGCTTTCCCTTCTGGTATTTTCTCCCTTATTTGAGGTGCACTTTTTATAACGCCATCAAGAACTATTGCAAGTCGTTTTCCAATATTTTTTCCAGTCACTTCTTCAAAAATCTTTGCACCTTCTTTATCAAGAACTAAATTTACATCAGGGAAACCAGTCCTATCATAACCAACATAAGCATCAACTATATATTTCCCAGTTAATTCTGGTTGACTTTTAAGAAGAAGTGGTTGCGTCTCTCTATAAATCCCTCTTTCATCCTTTTCTTTTAAGTAGACCAATTCATAACCTTCTTGAATATTTCCCTGTAATGCTTGTTTATAAAGATTTTCATCATCTATAACAAGTTTAAATTCTAAAAGTGCTGTTTTGCCAATAATATCAATTGCTTTTTCTGGTTCCTTAACTCCGGGCAAATCAACTATTATACGGTCTGTCCCCTCTTTTTGAATTACTGGTTCAGTTACACCAAGTGCATCTACTCTATTCCTAATAATTTCAAGTGCTCTTTCGGTAAGATCTGATAAAGATTTTTCTTCAAGATTTTCCTTCTCAACTTCAAGAACAACGTGAATCCCACCTTGTAAATCAAGTCCCTTTTTTACTTTCTTTTCCGGGGGATAAAATAAATAAAAACAAATTCCTATAACTGCAACAATAACCCCAAACTTTATATAAAATTGTGTTCTCATTTTTTATATACCTTTTCTGGCTCAAATATTTTTTCTTTTACTATTTTAAACTTTCCATCTTCATATTTTCTGAAAAAACAAGAATAATAACCTTCATGACAGGCACCACCTTTTTGTTCTACTTTGAAAAGTAAGACATCACCATCACAATCAATATAAATTTCTCTTACAAATTGATAATTACCAGATTCTTCTCCTTTTAACCATAGTTTTTTCCTACTTCTGCTATAGTAATGCATCTTCCCTGTATTTAATGTCTTTTCAAGTGCCTGTTTATTCATCCAAGCAACCATTAAAATTTCTCCCTTCATATCTTGAACTACACTAACAAATAAACCATCCTTATCATACTTTATTAAAGAAAAAATTTCTTCCATTTCAAAATAAATTTTATAATATTTTTAAAAAAAACACAAAAATGAAAAATAAGGATAACATAAAAAAACAATTATGGCAAATTTTATTAGAAATTCCAATAGGAGAAACAATAAATTATTCAAAACTGAGTAAAAGATTAAATATGGCTAAAAAAACAAGATATATATCATCTCTTCTTAAAGAGAACCCTTATCCTATATCAATTCCGTGCCATAGAGTAATACATAAAAATCGTAAAATAGGAAAATATATTTGGGGAGAAAATTTTAAAAAATTCTTACTTGACTGGGAAAAACTATTTAAATAATTCTTCAATTAGTTTTAATGTCTCTTCAACAAGTTCTCTCCCCCCTTCTGGACCAACTATATTTGAAGGAGAAACACTTCCATATCCACCACCTTTTACAGACCTTGCAGTAGGAAGATATGTTCCTGGACCTGTTAACTGAACAACAAAAGTTTGTATTGCTTTACTTCTGGCTTTAATCTGAATTCCATAGTCAAGATAAAGTTCAAAAGGATTAGTAACAAAAACAATATCACCCAACCTCAAAATGTGCAGAACAATTTCAATTTTAGGATTTATCTTTTGCCTCTCAAATTTATCCTTTACACTCATAAACCACTGTGCTCTTCTATAATTATAAGTTATAGGAACATACCATCTTTTTTCTCTTCTTTTCTCTGGATTTTCTTCCAATTCTTTTTTCAATCTCTCATATTCTTTATAGTGTTTCTCTGCTTCTTTTAGATAAAAATTCAATTCTTCTTCTGTTATTTTACGTCTACTTAAAGGCACTTTCTTATAAATATAAGAAAAAATAGGAGCAAAAGAAATCTCTCTTTTTATAAAAGGTAAAATTTTTTCAATTCCATCTGCAATTCTAATAGAAATTTCTTCCCTTTCCGTTCTTCCTGAGAGTTTCAACATTCTTTCTTAACCTTTTTTATTTATTAAAATATGAGGTGATTGGTCTCCTGCTGAACTAAATTGAGCAAGAACAAAAATATCTTCCCCAAATCTTTTTCTCAATTCATTTCTTGTTTCACTCCAAAAATCAGCACTTATTAAAAATTCAGGTTCGCTTACCTGTGATGGACACGCTAAATTTACAACAAAACCCGTTAACTTTTTTTCTCTATCAAAAGTTGCCATAATATTTAAAGAGTGGTCTTCATAGCCCTCTATATGACTGAAATCAAGGTCATCTGTTTTCCCATACATTTGAGAATGACCATCATAATAAGAAACTCTTCTATTTCTCCCAACAACAGCAAATCCAATTCCATAACCTATTCCGCTTTCTTTTTTTATTTTTCCATGCATTTTTTATTCCAACGGCAATTTTTTCTGCTGCAAATTCAATATACTCTTTTATTTACATAACAGGTAAATCAATCCCATAAATTTCTCTTATACTTTTTGCCTCTGTCCCTCTTATTACATCTCCTCCAGGTTCAGGTGCTGTATGGGTATGTGTAGCATTAATTATAATTTTTGTTTCATCAATATTAGGTAGTATTTTTTTTGCCTGTTCTACAATACTCTTCTTAAATTCAAAAGGAATAGCAACTAAGTCACAACTTATCCATATGACGTAATCTTTATCATTATCAATTATAAGAATTGTTGAAGTTATAGGGTCTTTTACACCTTCTGAAACTCTTGCATGAAATTGTCCACATAAACAAACTGGCTTGTCAGGTGTTATATTTACTTGTTCCCATTAATTAATTTCACCATTTTACTCCTTCTGCCTGAATTGCTTTCAAAACATAATCCCTAAATTTTCTTTTTTCATTCTTAACTCCAAAATAATCCATATCTAATCTTATAGTATAGTTATACCAGTTATGCTCACATTCTTCAGGAACAAAAGGTAAAATCAAACCCTCAACTTCTTTTAATATATCTGTTAGAACAGCAGCATTTTTTTTCTGAACTTCAAGATACCAATCAAGTTTTTTTAATTGTGCTCTTCCAAAAGCAGCAGTCAGATCATTATTTCTATACATCCAACCAAGTGCATAAGCATGATAATCTCTATTTTCAAGAGGTGCTCTTGTTTCACCAAAACTCCACAACATTTTTGCTTTATTATAAATTTCTTCATTATTAGTCACAAACATACCCCCTTCTCCTGAACACAAACATTTATTCTGGTTAAAACTAAAAGCAGCAGAATCTCCAAAATTCCCAACATTTTTCCCTTTATATTTTGCTCCATGCGCCTGACATGCATCTTCTATAATCTTTAATTTATATTTTTCAGCAATTTTTAAAACTTTATCCATTTCTACAGGTAAACCATGGAGATGGACAACAATAATTCCTTTTGTTTTTTCAGTAATTTTTTCTTCAATTTTATTTACATCTATATTCATTGTCTTAAAATCAATATCAACAAAAACAGGTATACAATTATGATGTAAAACACATGTTGCTGAAGAACTCCATGAGTATGCTTCTTCCCTTTCCCTTGTTCTGAAAATTTCCAATCTTTAAAATGGCAATGTATTATATATTTTTGATTATTTATAAATGCATCTTCGGGTTTCTCATTCCCAAGTATGACATTACCAGAATCAAATGTAACTCTCAATTCAGGGATCTCCTCAATTGCAAAATTTATATCTTGTGAAGTTAAAAATGGTCCTTTAATATCAGGAAAATGTTCAACCGATTGGAAGCATTATTTTATCTGTCCCTAAAATTGAGGCGATTTCAAGACCCCTTTTTATTTCTTCTATACCTTTCTGTCTTAAACTTCTTTCCTTAAAATTTATATCTACAAAAAAGGTATAGCAGACAGTTTTAAGGCAGTAATCATCCATAATTTTTTTTATTTCTTGTGGTTTATTACCATAAGTTGTTACCCAATCAATGCCATCAAGACCAAGATTTTTTGTAAATTGACATAATTTTTCAACATTAAAAGCATCTTTCCACTTTCCTCTATACATCGTGTAACTCATCATACTTATTTTCATTTTTGTCTCCTACTTAAATATTATAAATTTTCTTTACAAAAAAACAATTTTGTTTTATAATAAAAAAGGGGTATGATGGCACAAATTTATAAAGATAGAATAGAGGGTTTATATTGTAAATGCACAAAAGGAGATATTGCTGTTTTTAAAATTGAAGAAGATAAAATAAAATGCATTTATTGTGGAAATGAAATAAAATGTATACCGCCAATTGATTTTGTATGGAAGGAAAAATGTAACCACTGTGAAGGAAAAATGTCAACTTTTGTTATTGATTCAACAGGTATAAAATATTGTTCAAGATGCGGAAATTCTAAATAAATTTATGAGGCCTGACTTTGGAAATTAAAAATATTCCAAAACAAATTAAAAAAAATCCAAGAAAAACAGATAAATAATTTAAATATTTTTCTTTAATCAACTTTTTACTTTTATACAAAGAATAGGAAACAAAACTATACCATAAAAAATCTGAAGAAATGTGACCAAAAAAGAAAAGAAAAACACCAAAAAAACCATAAGGAAGTGCAAAAGAAAGATAAACAATCCCTATTGTAACCCACCATATAGTCCAGTAAGGGTTACTTAAACTTACAAAAATCCCTTTAAAAATAAGAGAATAATTACAGTAGGAAGTTTTGGAGTAAGAGAAATTTATTTTTTTTATAGAAATTAAGGTTAAAAAACCGAAAAAAATTAAGAAAAATCCACCAAAAATATTTAAATAACTCCGAACAATTTCTTTTTTTAAAGTTTCTCCAAATCCTATAATTAAAAAAGTTATCATCAAAAGTTCAAGTATTGAATGCCCTATTATTATAAGTGGACCTGCTTTATAGTTCCTTTTTATTGTTTGTTCAATTGTAATTGCAAGAAGAGGGCCTGGACTTATTGCGCCTGATAGACCTATAAGAAAAGATGTTAAAAAAATTAAATAGAATTTCATTTACATAGATTTTCCAATTCATAAATTAAAATCCCAATACTAAGTAAACTTGCAGTTTCAACTTTTAAAATTCTTTTCCCAAGAGAAGTAGGTAAATAATGATTTTCAATTGCTAATTTTATTTCATCTTGATCAAATCCACCTTCAGGCCCTATAAAAACATTAATTCTTTTATCTATAATTTTATCTTTACTTAGGTGTTTAATAACATCTTTTATACTCCTTTCTTTCTCTCCTTCCCAAAAAATAATTCCTATATCTTTTTCTTCTTTTATAGATTCTTCAAAATTTAATATTTCCGAAATTTCTGGAACAAAAGTTCTTTTTGAAATTTTTGACGCCTCTTCAGCAATTCTATTCCATCTTTTAATTTTATTCTCAATTTTTTCTTCTGGAATTCTCGCTATCGTCCTTTTACTTATAACCGGCACTATTTTTTTTACCCCAAGTTGAGTAACCTCTCTTATTATAAAATCAAATTTATCTCCTTTAGGAATACATTGAAATAATTGAAGATTAAAATTTAACTCAGAACTATAAATTCCCCTTTCTTCCAAAATTTTCCCTAAAATTTCTTTTTTATCAATCTTTTCTATTTCAACTGTAAACTCCTTCCCAGTTCCATCAAAACCTATAAAAACAATCCCTTTTTTAAATCTCAAAACATTTTTTAAATAATGAAAAGTTTCTCCTCTTATATAAAACCTGTCTTTTAATCTAAAGCAATCGTTCCCAAAATAAATTCTTCTCATATTCTTTCAATTATATATTTAAAGACCTCGGTTGACCTTTTTTTGAAAATTAGGTCAGAAATATCAAAATAACTTTCTTCCAAATTTATCTCTACTATTTTTGCGCCGTTTTGTTTTGAAATATAAGGAAGGTCAGATGCAGGTCTAACAAATCCTGAAGTCCCAATTATAATAAATAAATCAGCTTTTTTACTTTCTTGTTCTGCTCTTCTAAATTCTTCTTCTGGCAATAATTCTCCAAAAAAAACAATTTCAGGTCTTTTTCTTCCACTACATTCGCATTTAACAAAATTTAAAATATATCTAATTAAGTTTTTTCTGCCTTGAATTAATTTAATTTCTTCAACAAATTTCATCAACTTATCCTCAGTCATTATTTCTCTTTTTTTACATTTTTTACATACCCATTTATATAAATTACCATGAAGTTCTATAATATTTTTACTTCCTGCTTTTTGATGTAAATTGTCTATATTTTGAGTAATGATTGACTTTAGTTTTCCTTTTTTTTCAAGCTCAAATAAAGCAATATGAGAAATATTTGGTTTTGCATTCAAAATTGGATAAGTAAAATCATAAATAAAATCAATAACTTTTTTTGGAGAAATAAAAAATTGAGAAATTATTCCTGGCAAAGTGCCGTAAATTTGTGGCTTATACTTTTCCCACAGTCCTTTATCACCTCTAAATTGGGGAATTCCACTTTCTACTGATATACCTGCACCTGTAAAAGCAACTATATATTCTGAATTTTTAATTAAATTTAAAAATTCTTCAAGTTGATTCATAAAGAGATTTGAAAATTTTAAAACCTTCAGAAACTAAATCTCTCATAATATCTTCCACTTTATCTGTTTCTCTTTTTGATAAATATTGTAAAATTTCTTCCAAATTCATTCTTTTTGCAATAATTTCACACGCTTCCCATGATAATATACTTCTAATTACTCTCTCTATTGCCTTGATTTCATTATCATATGGACGTGCCTGCATATCATGTCCTTTCCATCTACTAAATCCGTATTCCTGAATTAATTTTGCAATTATTATATTCATACCATTTATTCTTGCTCCATGGTCAATATCAAATTTACCTGGTCCACCAAGTATTATTCCATCATTATATCCCTGACTATTTATATGCATATGAACAAGCATTTTATTATCAATCTCCTCAACTGTATCATAAATATGGTCAAGCCCTATCATTTCAGAATGTCCAAATTCTTTATTAACACCTTTTTTTTCTATTTTTATTCCATAATCCTCATTTAATTTCTTCCAAAATAAAATAGCACTTGCAACTGTTGGAATTAACATACAAGGATGTCCTTCATTTGGTTTCGGTTCTATTGCTAAATAAAATTCTCCACCCTTTTTTTCTTCATATTCACAAAGTTTTGCTATACTTTCTTTCAAATTTTCATACATTTTCTTTATAAAAGGAGTTGCAATATCATATCCCCATGAACCATTCCATAAAACAAAAGTTGGCTCTTTTTCTTTCAAAAAAACATCTTTCATCTCATAACCAATGTCAATTGTCCTTAAACCAAACTCTTCTGCTTTTTTCCTTTCATCTGGCTCTAAAGATGAAATACCACCATATGCAAAATGAGAATGTGCTCCAGGAGTAATCAAAGCAAGATAAATATTTTTTTCTTTCATTACTTTTATAACTTGACCTAAATTTTTCTCATTAATTTCTGAATCATAATGAAACTCAACGCCAATAACTATATTTTCAGGCAATCTTGGTTTAATCTTTTCTGCAACAAGATTGACAAAATCAACTGTAGAGAATCTATCAGAATTCCATAACGGTCTTATATTTGCCGGAACAAAACCACCTTTCCCTGAATTAAAAGTCCATCTACAAATTGAATGATATGATTTTTCCATAATTTTTTCTCCTTTTTAACTTTTATTTTGTAACTTCTTTTTCAGGTCTTCCTTCAACAAGCCATTCAGTGTGAAATTCTCTTTCTCTACCATCTTCTGTCTTCAAAATTTCAGGATTATCAATTGATTTAATTTTGAAATATCCATGGGCTCCAAAATAATCCCTTTGTAAAGCACTAACCTGGGCTGAAAACATAATTGGACTTGTAATTTGTAAAATATAATCATAAGAATTTGCAAATGCAGGAACAGGGACACCTGCTTTATGGGCAATTTCAATGAATTTAGCAAGTTTTTTAATATTTTTAATTACGAATTCAGAAAAGTTTTTGTCAACAAGTAAATTTGGAAGTTCAGGATTTTCTTTATAGGCATTTGTTATTTCATCAAGAAATTGAGCCCTTATAATACATCCAGCCCGCCATATCTTTGCAATTTCTCCAAGTTTTAAATTCCATTTGTAAAATTCACTTGCAGATTTTAAAAGAGCAAGTCCTTGAGCATAAGATGAAATTTTAGCAATATAAAGAGCATCATGAGCAACTTTAATTATATTTTTCTTTGAACCTTTAAATTTTTCTTTAATATCCAGTTTTAACATAGAAGAAACTTTTAATCTGATATCTTTATCTTGAGACATTTCCCTTGAAAAAACAGCAGATGCAATTGTAGGAACTGGAACAAGTAATTCAAGAGCACTTTGGACAGTCCATGTCCCTGTTCCTTTCATTCTTGTTATATCTGCAACAATATCAACAAGGTATTCATCTGGTTTTTCTTTATGTTTTTCTTTCATTAAATCTCCTGTAATCTGAATTAAATAACTTCTCAGAATATCATTTTCTCCATTCCATTGGCTCATTATTTCTGCTATTTCTCCTGAACTCATACCAAATCCATTTTTGAAAAACCAGCAACATTCACCTATTAATTGCATATCACCATATTCAATTCCATTATGAACCATTTTTACATAGTGCCCGGCTCCATCTGGACCTATATAAGTTACACATGGCTGTCCATCATATGCTTTTGCAGATATTTTTTTAAACATTTCCTCAACAAGTTTATAGGCCTCAAATTGACCACCTGGCATAATAGCAGGACCTTTCAAGGCACCTTCTTCTCCACCAGAAACACCAGTTCCTATAAACAAAATCCCTTTTTCTGAAAGTTGGTTACTTCTTCTTATTGTATCTTTAAAAAATGAGTTTCCACCATCTATAATTAAATCGCCTTTATCAAGAATTGGAAGAAGTTTTGATATAAAATCATCTACTGGTTGTCCCTCTTTTACCATAAGCATAATTTTTCTTGGTCTTTCAAGATTTGCAACAAAATCAGAAATTTCATAAGTTGGTATTATGTTTTTCCCTTTTCCCTGTGTTTCAACAAATGCCTTAGTTTTTTCCCCTGTCCTATTGAATACAACAACTGTATACCC
The DNA here is from genome assembly GCA_023819545.1 of Candidatus Omnitrophota bacterium. GTDB lineage: Bacteria > Ratteibacteria > UBA8468 > B48-G9 > JAFGKM01 > JAMWDI01. Next base: position 36,629 of record JAMWCA010000001.1, on the reverse strand, counting down.
ATTCCTTTCAAAGTTCAATGCAAGATTCCTACCCATAACCTCCATTCCAATTATTCCAATATCTCCTTTTTTCATACTTACCTCCTTTTTTTCATTTATATTTATACACCTGAAAAAGCATTAAAACCACCATCTATAGGTATTACTGTTCCTGTTACAAAGATTGATGCATCTGAAGCAAGAAAGATACAAATACCAATTAAATCTTCAGGATTCCCAAATCTTCCCATTGGAGTATGGGAGATGATTGCTTTCCCTCTTTCTGTTAAATTTCCGTTTTCATCAACTAATAAATACCTGTTTTGCTGAGTTAGAAAAAAACCAGGAGCAATAGCATTTACTCTTAATTTTTTATTATATTCAAGTGCAAAATGGACTGCAAGCCATTGTGTAAAATTACTTACAGCTGCTTTTGCTGCTGAATAACCAGGAATCCTTGTTAAAGGCCTAAAAGCATTCATAGAAGATATATTTATTATTGAACCACCATTTTCATTCTTTACCATATATTTTCCAAAAACCTGACAAGGTAAAATTGCTCCTCCAAAAAGATTTAAAGCGACAACTTTTTCAAGTGCAGATAAAGGCAATTCAAAAAAAGAAAGTTCAGGTGATGTAGTTGCCTCTTTTATATTGCCCCCTGCGGCATTTACAAGAATATCTATTTTTCCATACTTGTCAACAATTTTTTTCGCAACTTGTTCAATTTTATCTTTATCAAATACATCAAGATATTCGCCTTGACTTTCAATTCCAATTTTATTTAAATCATTAGCAACTTCTTGATATTTTTTAATTTCTCCTATAATTATAGTAGCACCAGCCATTCCAAGCCCTTTCGCTATTTCAGAACCAAGAATTCCCCCTCCACCAGTAATTACTGCAATTTTCCCCTTCAAAGAAAAAATTTTATTAATTATATCCATTTTCTCCCTCCATTTTTAAATAACATAAAGGGTCTTGTTCTAAAAAATCATTGTATAAACTATAAGCAAGTGCTCTACATCCAATACATTTATTAATTTTACAATCTTTACATAAACCTTTCAAGAAACTTTTGTTCCTAATTCTATTTAATATATCTGAATTCTTCCATATCTCATTTAAACTTTCTTTCAATAAATTTCCAATTGATAAAGGAAATCTTCTACAAGGGAAAACAGTCCCATCTGGTATAATAGCAATTCCATCTTTTCCAACAATACACTCACTTCCATAAAGTCCAAATTCATTCTCTTCTATTTTTACCATAAATCCTCTATATTCAACAATGTCATAAATATCAAAATCAATTTTACATATTTTATGTAAAAATTTTGTTAATAAAAACCATTTTTCAAAAGAGATTACATCATTTTTTAATTTTTCTCCAAGTCCATAAGGTATAAATCTTTCAAATATAATGCCATTAAAATTATATCTTTTCGCAAAATCAAAAATTTTAAAAATTTGAAGCCAATTTGTTTCAAGTATTGTAAACATCAAAAATTTATTTGATTTCACTTCTTTTATTTTATCACATATTTTTATAAACTTTTCAAAATTTTTACCTCTAAAAAATTCATATAATTCTTTATCAACAGATTCTGTTGAGATTTTTAATATAATTTTATTTTTTTCAATTTTGTAAATAACCTCATCATCAAGAAAAAAACCATTTGTTATTATTCCTATATCTTTAACTAAATCTGTATTTAAAATTATTTCTATTAATTCCCAGTATTTACTATATAAAAATGGTTCTCCTCCAGTTATGTCAATTACAAGTTTTCTATTTTCTTTTTTTAAAAATTCACAAATATTAGAGAAGATATAAACAAGTTTTTCAAGTTGAAGGTCTTTTTCCGAAGAGAAACTGTTTTGATAACAGTGCCTACATCTTAAATTACAATTGTCTGTTATATGCCATTGAATATGAAAGGTATTTTCCATAAAAATATTTTACTTTTTTTAAAATTTGAAATAAACTAAAAATTTAAAAAGGAGAGTTAATGGAAAAAATTTTAAAGAATATTAAAAATCCTGGTAGTGAATTTAGAGGTGCTCCTTTTTGGGCTTGGAATGGAAAACTTGATAAAGATGAATTAAGAAGACAAGTAAGAATAATGAAAGAGATGGGACTTGGTGGATTTTTTATGCATTCAAGGGTTGGACTTGACACACCATATCTATCAAAAGAGTGGTTTGAATGTATAAATGCCTGTGCTGATGAGGGAGAAAAAATAGATATGCTTGCTTTTCTTTATGATGAAGATAGATGGCCTTCTGGTGCCGCGGGAGGGCTTGTAACAAAAAATAAAAAATATAGGATGAGACACCTTGTAATGACTATTACAGATGAGATTAAAAAAGTTAAATTCCTAAAAAATACTCTTGCTATATTTTTTGTAAATTTTGAAAACAATTTTATAAAAAGTTATAAGAAAGTAAAAAAAGGAGAAAAAGTTGAAAAAATTACAGAAAATCAAAAAATTCTTATATTTAATGTTGAGTTATCAAAAGAGAGTGATTGGTATAATGGATATACCTATCTTGACACTTTAAATCACGAAAGTGTAAAAAAATTTATTGAAATTACTCATGAAAATTATAAAAAATACTCAGGTAAATATTTTGGAAAAGTTATTCCTGGAATTTTTACTGATGAACCTAATTATGGAAATGTTTATTTTCATTATAAAAGTCCAACAGAGAAAGAGATTCATATAGGAATTCCATGGACAGATAAACTCCCCAATGAATTTAAGAAAAAATATGGATATGACATTATCTCTTTTTTACCAGAAATTTACTTCAATTTAGAAGGACAGAAAATTTCAAAAGTAAGATACCACTATTTTGATTGTATAACATCTCTATTTGTTGAAAGCTTTGCGAAACAGATAGGTAAATGGTGTGAAAAAAATAAATTACTCTTTACAGGTCATATCCTTGAAGAAGATACCTTATCAAGACAAACACATGTTGTTGGAAATTGCTTAAGATTTTATGAATATATGCAAGCACCTGGCATGGACCTTTTAACAGAACACTGGAGAATATTCAATACTGCAAAACAGGTAAGTTCAGTTGCAAGACAATTTGATAGGAAATGGCGGCTCACTGAAACTTATGGATGCACTGGTTGGGATTTTTCTTTTGAAGGACACAAAGCCCTCGGTGACTGGCAGGCAGCATTAGGAATAAATTTAAGATGTCAACATCTTTCCTGGTATACAATGCTTGGTGAAGCAAAAAGGGACTATCCTGCAAGTATTTTTTATCAATCTCCATGGTGGAATTTCTATAAATATGTTGAAGATTATTTTGCGAGAATCAATTTAGTCATGACAAACGGTAAAGAAATAAGGGACCTCCTTGTAATTCATCCAATTGAGAGTATGTGGGCAATTTATAAAATGCCTGAAATAGAAAAAAATCAATTTATTCATCCAGAGGAAGTAAAAAAACTTGATGAAATTTTTGCTGAAATTTGTGATGTTTTACTTGCCAATCATATTGATTTTGACTATGGAGATGAAGAAATTTTATCAAGATGGGCAAAAATAGAAGAAAAAGAAGGAAAACCAATTTTAAGAGTAAATAAAGGTGAATATAAAGCTATTTTAATCCCTCCTTTACTTACAATAAGAAGTTCAACTTTAAAATTACTTAAAAAATTTAAAGAAAAAGGAGGAGATATTATTTTTGTAGAAGAAACACCTTCTTATATAGATTGTGAACTTTCAGATAAAATTAAAGAGTTTGCTAAAGAATGTATTGTTGTTTCATCTTTTCAACAGGCGATAAACCAACTTGAAAAAATCAGAAGAATATCAATAAAAGATGAAAATGGAAATGAAATAAAACAAATTTTATATCTTTTAAGAGAAGACGATGAAAATTTTTATCTTTTTCTATGCAACACAAGTATGGAATGGGATAGCAAGAATATTGCTAAATACTGTCTTGTTAGAGACAGAAAAATAGAATTCAAAAATGTCATAATTAAATCCTTCCCCCAATGGAAATATAAACCAATAGAGATTAATCTTGAAAATGGAGAAATTTATTATCCAGAAATAATTAAAGATGAGAATGGATATATGATAAGAACTGATTTCCCACCCTTAAGCAGCCATTTATATATTATTCCAAAGAAAAACGAATTCAATTTTGAGATAAAGACAAAAAAGAAGTATAAAGAAATAAAAATTAACCAAATTAAAAAAGATGAATGGAAATATATTTTGACAGAAAGCAATGTTCTTGTTCTTGATATGCCATATTTCAAAATTGATAATGGAAATTGGCAGGAGAAAAAAGAAATATTAAAAATTGATAGAGAAATAAGAAAATATTTAGGAATTCCAGCAAGAGGTGGAGCAATGATTCAGCCATGGGCAAGGAAAAAGAAAGAAAATCCAAAAAATTTAAGATTAAGTTTAAAATATGAATTTTTAGTTGAAAAATTACCAGAAGGAGAAATCTCAATAGCGATTGAAAAACCTGAATTATATGATATATACATAAATAATACTAAGTTGATATCTGATATGAAATCTGGATGGTGGGTTGATAAATCTCTTGAAACAATAAAATTTGATTCAACTTTATTAAAAATAGGAAAAAATGAAATACTACTTGAAACAGTTTATAATGAAAATCATCCAGGACTTGAAATTATTTATTTACTTGGAAATTTTGGTGTTAATAAAGAAAAACTTATCATTACTTCTCTTCCACAAAATTTAAAAATTGGTGATTGGACAGAGCAAGGATTACCATTTTACTCTGGTAATATTGGGTATATACTGCCATTAGAAAAGATTGAGTTCAAAGAAAATCAAAAGGTATTCTTAAAAATTCCAGAGTTTAGAGGAGTAGGAATAAGAGTTGTTTGTGAAGGAAATCAAATAGGTTTAATTTCTTGGCCTCCTTATGAAATTGATATAACTGAATACTTGAAAGGAAAAGACAATATTACACTAATTATTGAAGTTCTTGGACATAGAAGAAATTCACATGGACCATTACATTATTATGAAAAGTGGCCGGTATGGACAGGACCAGATCAATTTATTTCAGAAGGGAATATGTGGGTAAATGATTATCAAGTTGTCCCATGTGGTTTAATGGTTTATCCTGAAATAATTATAAAAGAGGAGGAATAAATTGTTTAGAAATATATCGTTTGAAGCGATAAATATAAAAACTACATTTTTAGAACAATTACGGCTTGCTAAATTGGGAAATTTTGAAGGGATAGATATTTCAATTTTAGATATTTATGAATTTTCAAAAAATGATAGAGTTGAAAAAATAAAAAATTTAATTGATAGTTTTGACTTAAAAATTGGCGGATGGTGTCTTCCTTTCAGTATTAGTGAAGAAGAAAATAAATTTAATCAGGATTTAGAAAAACTTGAACAATATCTAAAAATTGCAAAAAAAATTTCTGCAAATAGAATTTATACATGGATTATCCCTTTTTCTGATAACTTACCTTATAAAGAAAATTTTGAGTTTCACTTAAAAAGAGCGGAAAAATTATGTAAACTTATAGAAAAATATAGTTGTAGAATTGGATTTGAATTTATAGGAACAAAAAGTGTAAGAGTAAATCATAAATATGAATTTATCTGGAATCTTGAACAGATGCTTGAATTTTTAAAAAAATTAAAAATCGAAAATACTGGAATCTTACTTGATAGTTGGCACCTTTATGCATCTGAAGGTAAAATTCAAGATATTGAAAAATTAAAAGGAGAAGATATAATCTATGTTCATGTAAATGATGCTCCAAATATACCAAAAGACCAACTAATTGATAATGAACGATTTTTACCAGGAGAGACAGGAGTGATAGATTTAATTGGATTATTAAGAGTGCTTAAAAAAATTAAATATGATGGACCAGTAACTCCTGAGCCATTCAACAAAAGAGTAAACCAACTTCCAAATGAAATAAGTGTAAAATTAATTGGTGGCTATTTATTAAAAATTTTTGCAAGGTTGGACCTCATATAAATGGGAAAAATATATTTTCCTCAGTTTAAAAATGGTAAAGATGGTATTAAAATTCACCCAGGGCTTACTATACTTGATTATGCTCAAAAATTAAAAGTCAAAATAAATGCAGAATGTGGTGGTGTTGGAAAATGTGGAAAATGTATTGTAAGGATTGAAAAAGGTGAAGAAAATTTAAATCAACTTACTTCTGTTGAAAAAAAATTTAATCTCACTGAAAAATATCGACTTTCTTGTCAGGCAAGAACTATAAAAGATGTTTCAGATGTTATTGTTTATATAAAAGATTTTGGAGAATATGAAATTTTAAAATATGGAACAGAAAGAAAAGTTGAAATATGCCCTTCTTATAAAAAGTTTGGAGAAAGTGTATACAAACATGGAAAAGAGATAGATATTTATAGAGAAGGGATTTATGGACTTGCAATAGATATAGGAACTACAACAATTGTATTTGACATTGTAAATCTTGAAAACGGAGATATTATCGGAACAATTGGAAAAACTAATCCACAGATTATTTATGGCAATGATGTCATTTCAAGGATTGAATATGCTATGGTAAATAAAAAAGAAAAAAGATTTTTGAATGAAGAAGAAAAACAAAAAAAACTTTTTGAATTACAAAAAGTGGTTGTTGACTTAATAAATCAGGAGATAGAAAAATTTAATAATGAAATCTCAGAAAAAATTTATGAAGTGGTTGTTGCTGGCAATCCTACTATGAGAAACATTTTTTTACTTATTGATATTTCAACTCTTGGGAAGATACCTTATGAACCAAAAAATCCCGAAAGTATTATTAAAAAACCCGAAGAGATTGGTCTGAAAATTAATAAAAATGGAGAAATTTTTGGTCTTCCTTTAATTGGTGGTCATGTTGGTGCTGATATTGTTGCTGATATACTTGCCTCTGAAATTTATAAGGAAGAAAAAATATGTATGTTAATAGATATAGGAACTAATGGAGAAGTAGTTATAGGGAATAAAGATAAACTTATTTCAGCATCTTCTGCTGCAGGAGGTGCTTTTGAGGGAGTAAATATAAGTTGTGGAGTTGGAGGGATAGAAGGAGCGATAAAAGAAATAAAAATAACAAATGGAAAAGTTTTCTATACTACAATTGGAAATAAATATCCGATTGGTATATGTGGTTCTGGTCTAATTGACTTGTTAAATGAGATGTTGAAGAATAAAATTATTGACCAAAAAGCACGACTTAAAAATGACCCTTTCTACATAACAGGAGATATAAAAATAACTCAACAAGATATATTTCAACTTATAACCTCAAAAGCAGCAATTAAAACAAGTTGGCAGGTCCTTTCTAAAATTTATCCAGTTGATATAAAAAATATTGATAAAATTTTTATTGCAGGTGGATTTGGGAATTTTATTAATATTGAAAGTGCAATAAAAATAGGATTAATTCCAGATGTTGAAAAAAGTAAAATTATTAAGATAGGAAATGGTTCTTTAGTAGGAGCAAGAGAGATTTTATTATGTTATGAAAAAAGAAAAGTTGCTGAAAATATAGCAAAAAAAGTAGAACACGTAAGAATAAATGAAATAGAAAAAGATTATAACTATATTCTTGCAGAAAATATGTACTTTTAATTACCTTTTTACCCTTACATTTCCTTCCCAAACACTCCAAATTTCTTCTTCATCAAGTATCTGTGCATAATCAGTTAGAAGTGTTACTACATAAGCACCGCAAGACCATCCAAATTGTATCCATTTTTCTTCTTCCCAACCTTTTAAAATGCCATAAAGAAGTCCACCAACGAAAGCATCTCCTCCACCAATCCTGTCAAGAACAAAAATTTCTCTTGGTTCAATTACATACCATCTATCCTCAACTGACATAATTGCTCCCCATAGATGCTGTTGTGCACTTATTACTTCTCTCAATGTTGTAGCAAATACTGTCACATTTTGAAAAACTTTTTTTGTTCTTTCTATCATACTTTTAAAACTATCTATCTGTGCCTTTATATTTTTTCCACCAGGTTCTGGCCCTTCAATTCCAAGACACAATTGAAAATCTTCTTCATTCCCAACGAGTATGTCTGTAACTTTTGCAATTTCAGTAAATATTTCTCTTAATTCTTTTTCTCTATTTTTCCAGAAAGATGCTCTATAATTTAAATCAAAAGAAATTTTGGTTCCATATTTCTTTGCTACCTTTGCTATTTCAAGACAGAAACTACCAGTTTCTGGAGAAAGAGCAGCAAATAAACCTGACATATGGACTATACAGACACCCTCTTTCCCAAATATTCTTTCAAGATCAAAATCTTCGGGTTTTAAAGTCCTTCCAACTTCTCCAGTTCTATCATTCCAAACTCTTGGAGCTCTAACACCATAACCTGTATCAGCAATATTGAATTGATGTCTATAGCCCCAAGGTCCTCCTTGTGAAACCTCTTTTGCTTCAACATCCATCCCTCTACTCTTTAAATTCTCTTTTATAAATCTTGCTATTGGACTACCTTTTACAAAAGCAGTTAAAATTTTTACAGGAAGCCCAAGATAAGAAGATACACTTGCAACATTTGATTCAGCACTTGTTGCTTGCATTATATAAAGATTAGTTGTATGAATTGGTTGCATATTAAAAGGTGTAATTCTGACACCCATACTTGTTGGAACAAGCAAAGCATATTTAAAATCTTTTTTTAATTCCATTTTTTCCTCCTGTTTGTTTTAAGTTTATCATAAATTTCAATTTTTTTAAAGAACAAGGTTTTTGACTTTCTCTTGATAAATAATTTAGTTAAACCAATGGGACTGATCATTTCTCTTATATGTATCGGACTTGGCTTAAGAGTTTCAATTCTTGGAAGAAGAGGCGAGAAAGAAACACTTAAAAAAAGAATTAAAAAACTTGAAGAAAAATTAGCAGAATTTGGAAAAAAGACAGAATAGAATTAAAATACAATCTATATGAAAGAACTAAACAAAGAAAGAAATTTAAAGAAAGTGCTGATTTTTTTAGGCGCTATAATTGCATTAGTTATATTAAATATATGGCAATCAGGTTCTTTCTATAAGTTAAATCAGATAATTAAAAATCCAAAAATACAGGTTTTTACAATAATTTTACTTGCAATTTTAATAGAAGGTTTTCCATTTATTTTAATTGGTTCTTTAATTTCTGGTTCAATTGATGTTTTAATATCAGAAGAAAAATTCAAAAAATTTTTTCCCAAGGGTAAATTTTCTTCTGCAATAGTTGCTTCATTTTTTGGTTTTCTATTTCCTGTTTGTTCGTGTGGAGAAATTCCTGTTTCAAGGAGATTGATAAAAAAAGGAATACCAACAGCTGGTGGTATTTCTTATTTACTTGCAACAGCAATAATTAACCCAATTACTTTATTTTCAACTTATCTTGCCTTCTCATCATTAAAAATAGTTTTTGGTAGATTCCTTGTTGCTTTTATATGCAGTATATTTATTGGAATCCTAATTGCTCCAAAGGATAAAAATGAAATTTTAAAAGAATATGAGGAAGAACACCCGGATGACGAAAATCTTTCAAAAATTGACAGAATTCTATTTCATTCAGAAGATGATTTTATAATTATGGGTAAATATCTGATTATTGGAGCAACTCTTGCTTCAATATTTTCAACTTTTATACCAAGAGAAGTTTTATTAACAATAAGTAAAAATAAAATTTTATCAATTTTATCAATGCAAATTCTTTCAATAATTTTATCTTTATGTTCTTATGCAGATGCATTTGTGGCAAATACATTTACTTATTTACCGGATATGTCTAAAATAATATTTATGATATCAGGACCTATGATGAGTATTTCTTTAATTTTTGTTTATTTTGCCGCATTTAAAGGAAAATTTGTTAAAAAATTACTTATAAGTGTATTTTTAACTCTTTTTACCATTGGGATTATTGGAAGTTTTATAATGAGGTGAAATTATGAAGGTTTTAAAAAGTAAACATTTTTACAAATCTATGATTTTTTTGATTTATTTTTTGTTTTTCTTGTCAATATCTTTTACTGGAAATTTTAAAATATTTGTAAAAAAATTTTACTTTCCATACATTATAATTGGGATTTTAATTTTATTATCTCTTTTATTAGCAGAAATAAAGAAATTGAAACGATTTAAAGAAACTTCCTTTTTTGATATATTAACATTTTGTATATTTTTATTTCCTTTAATTTTATTAATTATTGTAAAACCGACTACTTTACCAACTTATACTGCGTTAAAAAGAGGGATACAAACAGAATTTTTAACTCAGGATGTATTAAAATCTTTACAAGAGAAAATAGAAATAGAAGGAAAATATAAAAAATTAACAATTAAACAAGTTCTGGGTCTTGCAAAGTCAAAACCAGAACAAATAGATGGAAAAGATATTATAGTTGAAGGAATGGTTTATAAAAACGAAAGGAAATTTATGTTAGTTAGATTTTTAATAACCTGTTGTGCTGCTGATGCCACACCTTTAGGAATTGAGATTGAATATAAGGAAAATGGAGAAAAAGAAGAAATTAGAAATGATGACTGGGTAAAAGTTAGAGGAAAAGTAAAAATAGAAAATGATAAAGTAAAAATAATTGCTGAAGAAATAATAAAAACAGAATTACCATCAAACCCATATTTATATTAATTTTTAAAATTTGCAAATTTTTCAATTTGTATTATAATATAAAACCACCTTTTTCACCCCCCTAACCTCTCCTGTTTTCCCCGCAGGAGAGGTTTTTTATAAATTTCATTACAAACTCTTGACAGAATTTTTATAAAATTTATAATTTTAAATGAAAATGATTTTCATTTAGAATGGAAAAATATAAAAAAATATTGAGAAAAAACAAATTGAAAATAACTCCAAAAAGGGTTTCTATAATCAATTATTTTTTACAAAACAATAAATATTTTACTCCTCACCAAATATGGGAATTTATGAAAAAAAAATTTAAAAAAATTGGACTATCAACTATTTATAGAAATCTTGAAAAATTTGAAAAAATTGGAATTTTAACTAAGGTTGAGGGAGAAGAAAATAGATTTTATTATGGAATCTGTAAAAAAACTAATAAAAAGCACCACCATCATATTATTTGTATTTCATGTCATAAAATAAGAGATTTTGATTTATGTAATTTTGAACAATTAAAAAAACAAATAGAAAAAATAACTGAATTTAATATTAAGGAACACCATATTTTTTTAAAGGGAATATGTCTGAATTGTGAAAGGGAGGCATAAATGAAAAAGTTTAAATATATATTATTATCACTTTCTCATCATCTTCCTTTTTCTGTTTTATCTGTTTCTATAGGACTTATTTTTGTTGGGATACTAAATTTTATTGTTGAAATCTTAGAAATTGAAAATCCAACTACATATTTTGAAGAACTCTTTCATATTTTTCATCCAAGTCATATACTTTTTTCTGCATTAGCAACGACTACAATGTTCTGGAAACATGAAAAGAAATTTTTAAAAGCTTTTATAATAGGAATTATTGGTTCTGCTGGAATATGTGGAATAAGCGATATTTTTATGCCATATATTTCTGGTTTCTTACTTGGTGCAAAAATGGAACTTCATATCTGTATTATTCAACATCCTCAAATCATTCTTCCCTTTTTGTTTTTAGGTGTTTTTGTTGGTTATGTTGCACCTGAAACCCTTGAAAAATCAGAAGGTGTGATTTTTTCTCATTCTTTGCATGTTTTTATAAGCGCAATTGCCTCAATCTTTTATCTTATAAGTTTTGGATTGACTGAATGGACTCATCAAATAGGAAGCGTTTTAATTTATATGGTTCTTGCTGTAATTATTCCTTGCTGTGCAAGTGATATAATTTTCCCTTTATTTTTTATTTCTCAAAAATCTGAATATAAACATTTTCACTAACAAAACAAATTTTTATTTCCAGACAATTGAAAAGGTTAATATGTTTTTCTCTTCAGCAGAAACAATAAATTTCCCATCTGGAAGAGATGATAAAAATTTTACTCTTTCCTTTAACAAATATCTCCATAAACTCTTTTTATCATATGAAAGGAAAAAAAGAAAATTTCCTTTTTTTCCAGATATCAAATCAAAGATTTCCGAGGAAAAAATATTAAAATTAATTTCTTCATCACATTTAAATCTTTTTAATTCATTCCCCTTTAAATCATACAAATAAATCATACCTGTGTTTGTTTCAACACAGATATAATTTTCTCCAGATTTAATTTCTATCACAGACCCATTTACATCTTTTCCCCAGTTTAAATTTCCATCATCTTTATAACAATATAGTTTTCCTTTTTCAGTTCCAATAAAAACTAAACTTCCATCATCTTTTATATCAACAAAAGAAACAATTTCAGGTAAATTCAATTCCCAAAAAATTTCTCCTTTTTTATCCATATAAATAATTCGTTGGTCAATACCTGCAACTATAAATTTACCCTCTTCTGAAATTCCTATCCCTCTTCCTAAGTTTCCTGTTTTCTTTGTCCATAAAATCTTTCCGCTTTTTGATAAAAAATATAATATTCCTTCAAGTGTGAAAAATGAAAAATAATTTCCTTCAGGCGAGATTGAAACTTTTATAATTTTTTCTGGTCTATTTAATCTCGTTAATAGAATCCCATTATTATTTAATAAATAAACAGTCCCAGAATCACACCCAATTAAAATCTTTTTTTTGTCTTTTGAAGTCCTAAGATCATTTATAAGGTCATCTGTTTCATAGCTCCACAAAAATTTTGTTTCAGGTAAATATAATGAAGAAGGAATATCAAGTCCCTGAAAACTCACTATAAATCTTTTAACCATATTTGGAATATATCTCATATCATCTGTTTTATATTCATACTGTTCAATCCATTTTTTCTTATTGATTGAAAAAACATCTACATTAAAAACATATGTATCTACTATTTTAGCAAGCGAAGGTCTTAAAGCATAATCAGCATTCAAAATTTTACCCGCTATAGCGAGTTCTTCATCTTCTAAAAAAGTTTCAATAAACTTCTGTTCACTCAAAACCTTCAAAAAATCTTTTTGTGGAACAACAGTAATATTTTTTATAGTATTAACTTCATCTATGAAAATATTTAAAAAATCAGTTTGAATAAAAGAAGGAATATCAATATAAGTAGGCTTTAAAATAACAATTCTATTCTTTTTAAATAATAAACTTAAATTTTTTATTTTTCTTTCTATAAAATTTATTGAATATTCTGTTCCCCAATAATTTTTATTTTCAATAAATTTTGAAATTTCATAATATAGATTAAGTGCTTGATTGTACATACCTTCTTTTTCATAAATCTGTGCAAGAAGCATATAGTAATCTGAATCTGGTATTATACATTTACTTAAATAAGTTTCAAAATGTTTCACACTTTCTTTTATATAACCTACTTCTAAGCAAAAGTCACCAATTATTCTATTAATAAAAGCAGTTGGTGTTCCATATTTCAAATATTTTAAACTTTCTTTATCCCTTGGCCATCCAAAAGGCCAATTAGAAGGAGTAAAGGGTTCACATTTTTCTGTTTTTTCTAATGCAATCCTTAAGTATTGGTCTGCTTTTTTTATATCATTTTTATTTGAATAATAGTTTGCTTTTTCAATATATTTCCAAACATCATTGGGGAAAATTATTGAAAGTTTCTTATTTTTTTCATACCATCCTGCACTCAACAAAATATTAGAAAAAACAACAAAAAATAATGTAAATATAATTTTTCTCATAAACTCTCCTTAAAAATAATTAAACCAAATTGTTCTGGAATATCTATTCTACCTGTCCATGTTGATGTAATATAATTATTTATTTCTCTCTGAAAGTTTATTGCCCATTGATTACCTTTTTCAATTTTTTCAACCTTAATATCTTTAAGAGGAATAGATATTTCTGCAATAAATCTTCTTACTATACCTGAGGAAAAGACATCTGTTTCTACTTTCCAATCAGAATTCCATAATTTATCAGGTTCTTCATATCTATAAAACTTCCAAATATAGCTATATTTAAGATATTTTACATCTGATGATAGAGGGAAAACATACTTAAGCGGATGAAAAACAAATTGATACCATTCATTTAAAGAATTCTTAGGATTTAAAGATATTGTTATAAAATCTCTTGTGTCATAGTTTATTAAACTATTTGATGGATTTTTGCATATAATTAAAAAATAGATATTTTCATTATCATAAACACTTGCTATTTTGGTTTGAGCATCAACCAATACTTTTTCTCCTTCTATAGTTATAAACCCATTTGTTTGTTCAATCATCTTCCATATTCCTTCATTATCCTTTCCATCTATTTCAATAGGAACATCTACTTTATATGAATAGATTTTTTTAGGAGTGACTTCCTGAATCCCTATTTTATTTCTATATATCTCCTCTCTTATAGAAGGAATCTTATTTTTTAAACTTAAGGGTATTTTTTGATCTTTAAAATATATATTTGAAAGAGTTCTAAGTGGCTCAATATTTGTTTCAGATAATCTAACAAGAATTTCAAGACCCGTTAAATTTCCTAATCTTGCAAGTCCCCATGCAGAAATCATTTTTATCTCAAGTTCTGAATCATAAAGTTTCCTTAAAAAAATTGATGAATATAAAGATTTGTTTAGATAAACAAGTGACTCAACTGCAATTTTTTGAAAAAGAGTATTTTCGTTATTAATATTTCTCATAATTATATCAATCCCATCTTCTCTTCCCATCTTTGCAAGCGAGTGCGCACATATTAGTTGATATTCAGGATCAAAGTGAACCAATCCTTGTTTTAAAATTCCAATTGAATTTTTATCTTGAATTTCTCCTAAAATTATAGCAGATAATTTCTTCAGTTCTATATCGGCTTCTCTTGAAAGTTCTCTTACATTTTTAGAAAATATCTTTTTTGGATTTTCTTTCAAAACAAGAAGTGCTTTTTCTCTAACTTCAGGATATTTACTATAAAACATTTTTACTAGTAAACTATTTATCGCATCACTTCCTATAAAATTATCAACCTTGTCTATAATAAATCTCCTCTCTTTTTCATTAACATTGTTCAATTTAACTATACATTCTTTTATAATTTCTCTTAAATATCTTGAACTGCATTTTCTAATTCTTGGCTCCGGATCATTTTTTTCCATATATACAAGATTTTTTATATAATAATCATCAAACATATCAAGATAATAATAACCTTCAATAGAAGCATATCTGATTTCTTTATTATTACTCTTTAAATATCTCCTTAGTATGCTTTTAGTTTTTTCAATATCTGAACTACCAATTTTACCAAGTTCAACAATCGCAAGTTTTCTAAATTCTATATCTATTTCTTTATTCTCAATAAATTTTTCTAAAATAGGAATAAATAAAGGATCATTTATTCTTTCAATAATATTAATCGCTTCTTCTCTAACTTTTGACGACTTATCTGCAATACACTTGATAATTTCTGGATAAGAAAGAGGATTTTTAAACTTTTCAAGAGCCCATAAAGAGTATATCCTTACACTTTCATTTTCATCGCTCAATCCTTTTATTAAACTGTCTATCTCTCCTTCACCTTTTAATCTTATTAATGTTTTAATCGCTTCAATCTTAACTTTTACAGATGGTTCATTTAATAAACCTCCAATTTCTTCAGTTTTCCCTACCTTAAATCTCTCAAGTGCCCACAGCGACTTAATTTTTACTTCATCACTTTTATCCCCTAACAATTTTAGAAGATAAGGAACAGCTCTTTCATCGTTTGCATTTTCAAAAATAGAAATTGTGAGTAATTTTATTTCATCTTCTCCATCAAAACAATTAAAAAGTTCTTTTAATTGATTCTCATTCATTGATTTAAAATTAAAACGTGTTACATTTTTCCATAATAATCTTTTCAAAGAAATTAAAAGTGCCTTTTTTACTTCTAAATTTGAATCATTAAGGTGTGAAATAATCTTTGTGATGGAATCTTCATTACCATATTTACCAATACCTATAGCAGAATAATATCTTACCTGCCAATAAGGGTCTTGAAGAGAATTAAATAAATCTTCTAAAATATTGCCTTCTCCATATTTTACAAGTCCTTTTATTCCATATAATCTTACCTGCCAGTAAGAATCTCCAATTGATTTTTTATAGTAATCAATACATGTAGCATCTCCAATTTCATAAAGGGTCAAAGATGCTAAAGTTCTAATCTCCTTATCCTCGTCATCTAAAAAAGTGGCGATTTCTTTTAAATAAACTTTATCTTTATTATTTAGAACTTTTTTTATAAATTCAATCTTCTTTTCTTTTGTTCCAAAAAGAATCACATTTTTTTCAGAAAATAAACTATAGGATAATATAATAAAACAGACAAAAAATTTAATTATCTTCTTCATAATAAAATTTTGGAAACCCAATATCTGCTATTTTAATTTTTCCTGTATATTCTGGTCCTTTACCAATAAAAAATCCCTTTTTTAAAAAACCCATACTTATTGTTAAATTACTTTTAACACAAATACCATATATCTCTCCAGTATCTGCATCAAGACCAGAAGGTATATCTATTGAAATAATAAAATTTGAATTTTTATTTATAAATTCTATCACATCCTTCATTTCACCCTCTATTATTCCTTTTATACCTATTCCCAAAATTGCATCTATTACTACATCAGCACTTCCAATATTCATATTTTTTAATTTTAAAACATTTATCCTTTCTATGTCAATTTTTAATTTCTTCAGAATATTAAAATTTATCAAAGAAATCTCTGTAAAATTACTTATTTCGCCAAAATAAAAAACTTTTACATCTACTCCATAATTAAATAAATATCTTGATAAAACAAAACCATCTCCTCCATTATTCCCCTTTCCACAAAAAACAAAAAATTTTCTATTTTTTATATTTTTTAATTCTTTTTTTATTATATAAAAACTCTCTCTTCCCGCGTTTTCCATAAGAATTAAATTACTAATACCAAATTTCTCCATTGTTTCCTTCTCTATCCTCATTATTTCTTTTTTTGTAAGTATTAACTTTTTCATTTTTTCAATCTTTTTAAAAATTCTTTTGCAACTCTATCAACAGGACCAGCACCAATAGTTAAAATTATATCTCCTTCTTTTTTGATCTCTAAAAGATATTCAACTATCTCTCTGAAAGATGAAATATAAATTGCCTCTTTCCCGTTTTTTCTTATTTTTTCAACGAGAATTTCTGAATTTACAAATTTTTTTTCAATAAGTGAATCCCTGACAAAATATATATCTGGAACAACAACTTTATCTGCAAGAGAAAAAGAATTTGCAAAGTCCTTCAATAAAAATCTGGTTCTACTATATTGATGTGGCTGAAAGACAACTATCAATCTTTTGTTTGGAAATACATCTCTTATACATTTTAATGTTGCTTTTATTTCTGTGGGATGATGTCCATAATCATCTATAACAATAATGCCTTCCTTTTCCCCTAAAATTTCACATCTTCTATGAACTCCTTTAAAACTTTCTAATCCCTTTTTAATCTCTCTCCAGTATAAACCAAGATAAATTCCAACTCCAATAACAGATAAAGAGTTTAATACATTATGTCTACCCCATAAGTTTACCTTAACCTTTCCAAGTTTATTTCCATTGTAAAAAGAATCAAATTCTGTAATTTTACCAATTGTTTTAAAATTTGATGCAGTTATATTATATCGTCCAAAACCATAAGAAAAACTATTAATCTTCAAATTTTTTGCTATACTTTTCAAATTTATATCTTCACCACAATAAATTAAAATACCATTTGATTTTATATTTTTTGTAAATTGTAAAAATGCACTTTTTATATCATTGATATCTTTGTAATAATCAAGATGGTCTTTTTCAATATTTGTAATAATAGCGATCTCTGGATGATAATTTAAAAATGACCTTTTATATTCACAACCTTCAACAACAAGAAGGTCGCTTTTCCCAACCCCAGAATTACCTAAATTTATTATTTCTCCTCCGATTAAAAAAGAAGGAGATAATTTTAATGATTTTAAAAGACAAACTACTAAAGCAGAAGTTGTTGTTTTACCATGAGTTCCAGAAACAACAATCCCTCTTTTTTCTCTCATTATTTCGCCAACTGCTTCTGGATAACTCAAAACTGGAATATTCAATTCTTTTGCCTTTTTATACTCTGGATTATCAGGTAAAATCGCTTGCGAGTAAATTACTAGGTCTATATTGGAGTTTATATTTTGTTCTTTTTGACCAATATATACCTCTATCCCTAACCTTCTAAGTTTTTTTATTATCGGAGAATAATTATTATCTGAACCAGAGATTTTTTTCCCAAGGTGTATCAAAATTTTAGCAAGCCCGCTTACACCAATTCCCCCAATTCCTATCAAATGAATTCTATTAGATTTTTTAATAAAATCTCCCATTTTATTTTTTAGAGAAATTTAGAATAAATTCTTTTATTTCTCCTTTATCAGAAAGCTTAATTTTCTTCAGATTTTCCCTTATCTTAAAACTTTCCTTTAAAAATTCTTCAAATAAAAAAGTAAAATTTTCTGAATTGATTTCCTCCTCTTTTACAAAAAAACTACATCCGATTTTCTTTAGATATAAAGCATTTTCAATTTGATGACCTCTTGCATATGGATACGGAATTAAAAAAGCAGGAATTTCTTTTTCAACAAGTTCTACAATAGTTCCTGCTCCTGCTCTACAAATAACAAAATCTGCTAATATATATAATTTATTCATTTCATAAAAAAAATCATAGACCTTCCCTTTTATATTTTTTTCAATAAATTTATTTTCAACAGAATTTTTATCTTTTCCTGCAATAATAACTATTTGAAATCCTTTTTCTCTAAAATAGTCAAGATTATTTATAATTAGTTTATTTATAAAAGAAGCTCCCTGACTCCCACCTAAAACTAAAATTGTTTTCATATTCTCAAGACCGAGTTCTTTTTGTATTTCTTCCTTTGAAAAATTTTTTTTAAAATCAGATATTAATGGAAATCCTGTTACAATACATTTTCTAATTGGTAATCTGTTTTTGTAAGGGAAAGTTAAAAATATAAAATTAGTAAATGGAGCCAATATTTTTGTTGTTTTTCCTGGAATATAGTTTTGTTCATGTATTATTATTTTCTTACATAAAATTCTACTTCCAATAATAAAAGGAACACAAACATAACTTCCCGTTCCAATAATTATTCTTGGTTTTTCTTTAATAAATAAAAAAATTGAAAAAATTATTAAGAAAAAAAATTGGGAAATAGAAAAAATAAAATTTTTCTTTGTAATTCTAACTGATGGGATAACAATAAATGAAAAATTCCTTTTTTTAAGATGATTAATTATATATTTTCTTTTAGGAACAAGGAATTTAATTTCAAAATAATCTTTTAAGTTTTCTCCAATTGCAAGTCCTGGAAAAAAATGTCCACCTGTAGGACCAGTAATTATGATTGTTTTCATAGTTTAATTATATCATAAAAATGATAAAATTTATTTAAGAAAATGAAAAAATTAGCAATAGGTTTAATATCTGGAGGTCTTGATAGTATTCTTGCACTTCAATTGATAAAAGAACAGGGTTTTGAAATTATAGGGATTTTTATAAAGACACCATTTATTCCCAAATTTAGTGAACAAATAATAAGAAATTTAGAAAAAATCTCAAGGGAAATGAATTTTAAACTTATGATTATTGAGGTAGAGGATGATTATATTGAAATTTTGAGAAATCCTAAATATGGCTATGGGAAAAATCTTAATCCATGTATTGATTGTCACATATATATGTTAAAAAAAGCAAAAGAAATTATGGAAAAAGAAAATGCTGAATTTGTTTTTACTGGAGAAGTTCTTGAACAGAGAGGTAAATCACAAAATTTAAAAGCTTTAAAAATTATAGAACAAGAGTCATCATTAGAGGGAAAACTTTTAAGACCTCTGACAGCATTAAATTTATTACCAACTGAGGCAGAAAAAAAAGGAATAGTAAAAAGAGAACTTTTACTTGGAATTAAAGGAAGAGAAAGGAAATTACAAATTTATCTTGCTGAAATGAAAAATTTGAAATACATTGGAACACCATCTGGAGGATGTCTTTTAACAGACAAAATTTTTAGTAAAAAACTAAAGGATTTATTTGAAAATTCTGAAAAAATAAATTTAAATGACTGTTACATCCTTCAAATAGGAAGACATTTCAGAATTTCAAAAAAAACAAAATTAATTATTACAAGAGATGAAGAAGAAACAAAAAAAATCATAAATTTTTGTAACGGGAATGATATTTTAATATTTTCAGAAGAAAGTCCAGAAATAGTAGGTGTAATAAAAGGGGAAATTGATAATCTTGTTTTTGAAATTTATGGTTCTTACTTAAAAAAAAGTCAGTTATGTGCTTTAAAAAAATTGAAAGGAGAAATAATAGATAAAGTGATTATTGAAAAAACAAATAAACTTAATTATCAAAAATTTTTGCTATGAACGAAAAAATAAAAAAAAGGTTTTATAGAAGTTTAATCCAAAAGAGAAATTTTTATAAATTTGAAGTTAAAGTTGAACAAACAGACCTTTTAGTTATTGCAAAAAAAAATCTTAAAAAAGAAATTAAAGAAGAGGTTATTAGACAAAGAGAAATTTTAAAAGATTATATAGAACATCATCCTGAATTTCTTCTTTCTTTTACTCCTGTCTTTGCAGAAAGTGATCAAGAAATTATAAAACTAATGTCTGAGAGTTCTTTTATGACTAAAACAGGTCCAATGGCTTCTGTTGCTGGTGCAATATCTGAAATAATAGGAAAAAAATTTCTTTCTCTATCAGATGAGATAATTATTGAAAATGGTGGAGATATTTTTGCTAAAATGAATAGTAATTTTATAGTTGGCATTTATGCTGGAGGGTCTCCTTTTTCAATGAAAATAGGAATAAAATTAAAAAAAAGAGAAATTCCATATGGAGTAGCAACCTCAAGTGGGACAGTTGGTCACTCAATCAGTTTTGGGAAAGCAGATGCTGTTACTGTTGTTTCTTCTTCTGCCTCTTTTTCAGATGGTGCAGCAACTTATTTCGGAAACTTAGTAAAAGATAGAATTGATAAAGAACTTATTATTTCTGAATTAAAAAATTTTGTATTTATTGAAGGAATTGTAATTATAAAAGAAAAAGAAATTTTTTTGTGGGGAGATATAGAATTAATAGATTTAATAAATAATGACAAAATCAATAAAAACCAATTACAAATTTTAGGATTACAAGAATATAAGATATAGAAACTGCAATAAGATTTGGTAAAAACATTAATTTAATCCATCTTTTCCATCCAATTTTTAGACCTTGAGATTCTAAAAATCCATAAGCAACAACATTTGCACTTGCTCCAATTGGTGTAAAATTTCCTCCCATATCAAGACCTAAACTTGAACTCCAAATTAATATTGTGAAGTGATATGGAATTTGATGAGAGATATGTTTTATTAAATATCCAATACTCATTGCTTCTGGAACATTATCTATAAAAGCACTTGTTAAAGCAGAAAACCAAAACAAAAGAGTAGTCATTTCAAAACCATTTTCAAATTTTCCTATTAAGGAGAAAGAAATTTTTTTTATTATTTCCGTTTTTTCAAGAGAACCTACAATAACAAAAAGAGAAACAAAAAATAAAAGTGTTTCAATGTCTATCTCTCTAAATAAATTTTTGAGTTTTACATGGGAACCTTTTTGAAAAAGGATAAAAAAAGAAGGAAGTAAACTGCAAATTCCTATACTTAGAGGGAAAATTTTTTTTATAAAGTCCCTAAAAATTAAAAGAAAAACTACACTTAAAAGACCTAAAATTCCATACTTTGCTAATAATATATCCTCAATTGCTTCTTCGGGAATAATTCTTTCAAAAATTTTTTTATCTATATTTTCCTTGATTTTAAGAAGTTTATTTTTCTCTTTTAAATAAAAGACAAATAATGCACCAATTCCAGAAAAAAAAGATATTATATAATTATGGAGAAAAAAATTTGTAAATCCCAAATTAAACATTGAACCCAAAATTACATTTGGTGGATCTCCCATTAAAGTTCCTGAACCACCTATATTGGCAAGACAAACTTCTGCAATTATCAATGGGATAGGATCCATTTTTATTAATCTTCCCAATGTATATGTTAATGGGGTAAGAAAAGTTAAAACTGTTATTGAATCAACAAAGCCAGATAAAAACCATGATAATATTGGAAAGAATAAAAAGATTTTCAAGGGATCATAATTAAATTTTTTCATAACTTTCAAAGAAAGATAGTTGAAAAATCCAGAAATTTCAATAATTTTAACAACTAAAAAAATGCCAAATAAGAAAGAAATTGTGTCCCAATCAACAAAATTATGAATTTCTTTAAAATCAAAAATTTTAAATAAGACCAAAAGAAGCACACCTGCAATAGAAACATATACTTTAGGTGTTTTTTCAATTGCTATAAGAAAATATGTAGATACAAAAATTATTAAACTTATTATTGCCCTATTATCCATTCTAACATCCAAGTGCTTTTAAAATGTTATTCCTTCTAATAAAACCTGTGGGGTGCCCTTTTTCATCAACAACAACAAGACAATTTATATTATATTTTCTCATAAGAACCAATGCTTTCAAAACAGAACTGTTTTCATCAATTTTTATTACTTCCTTATTCATTACATCTTCTGCGATAAGAAGAGAACTTACACACTCAACAGTCCCAATTATTTCTGAAAAAGCATCAACAAAAAAGGGAAATTTTTCAAGTAATTCAACTTCTTTTTTAGATAAAATTAAATTTTCAAGTATATCTTCAATACTTACAATCCCACAAATAATCTCATTTTCATCAACAACAGGTATAATATTATAGTAAGAATTAGAGAAAATTTTTAGAATTTCACTTAAAATTGTTTTTTTATTTACAATGGCAATGTCTTTTTCCATATAATCTTTTACTTTTTTCATTTTCTTTTCCTTTTTTAATTTTTGTAATATAATTTTTAATATTAAAAGAGAATTTGTCTTTGATTAGTATATAACAAAACGTTTGATTTGACAATTTTCAAAAAAAAATTATAATAATTTTTTTAAATTTAGGAAAGGAGAAAAATGGAAATAACAATAAAAGAACTACTTGAATCAGGTGTTTATTTTGGACATCCAACAAGACAGTTTGACCCAAGAATTAGACCATATCTTTATGGAAAAAGACAAGGAATTTATATAATTGATATTGAAAAAACAATAGAAAAAATTATAGAAAGTGGTGAATTTCTAAAAAAAATTGCTCAACAAAATAAAAAGATTTTGTTTGTTGGAACAAAGAAACAAGCACAGACAGTGGTAAAGGAGGCTGCAGAAAAATGTAAAATGCCTTATGTAAATTATAGATGGGTTGGTGGGACTTTAACAAATTTTAAAGAAATTAGAAAAAGGATAGAAAGATTGGAAGAGATAGAAAAACTTGAATCTTCTGGGAAAATAAATCTTTATACAAAAAAAGAAATCCAGTTATTACAAAAAGAAAAAGAAGATTTAAAAAAGAAATTTGAAGGAATTAGAGATATGACTGATTATCCTTCCGCAACTATTATTGTTGATGTAAAAAGAGAAATTAATGCAATTAAAGAATGCAAAAAAATGAATATCCCGATTGTTGGTATAGTTGACACAAATGGAAATCCTGAAATTGTTGATTATCCAATTCCTGCAAACGATGACGGATTAAAGTCAATTCAAACAGTTCTACAAAAACTTGCAGAATATATCATAGAAGGATTACAAGAAGCAGGATATATTCAAAACACAACAAAACAAGAGATAGTTGAAAATATTACAGAAGAAAAGGAGAAAAAATGAAAATAGATGCAGAAAAAATTAAAAATTTAAGAGAAAAGACAGGATTAAGTATAATGGAATGTAAAAAAGCGATTGAAGAAGCAGATGGAGATTTTGAAAAAGCACTTGAAATACTTAAAAAAAGAGGAATTGAAATTTCAGAGAAAAAAACAAATAAAGAAGCAAGAGAAGGTTTAATTGGTTGTTATGTCCATACAAATGGAAAAGTTGGAGTTTTAATTGAAGTAAATTGTGAATCTGATTTTGTTGCAAGAAATAGCGAATTTAAAGAACTTGTAAAAAATCTATGCCTTCAAATTGCTGCAATGAAACCAAAATGGATAGATATTAATTCTATACCCGAGGATATTTTAAATAAGAAAAAAGACGAAATAAAGGAACAATTTAAAGACAAACCTGAATCTGTGATTACTAAGATAATTGAGGGGAAATTACAAGATTTTTATAAAGAAAATGTTCTTTTAAAACAGCAATTTATAAAAGATGAAGGAATGACAATAGAAGAATATATAAAATCAAAAATTGCAAAATTAGGTGAAAATATAAAAGTTAAAAGATTTGTAAGATTTGAAATTGGAGAGTAAAATAAAAAAATAAGAGGAGGTAAATATGGAATTTGAAGTTGGATATATGTTGGCGCTTGTAATAGTTGGAATTAGTTTTTTAGGATTTTTCTTATCTATGATGGTTGATGAGATCAATAAGAAAAAAGGAATTATAATATTTATCCTTTCTTTAATACTTTTTGGATTAGGTGTCTATTATTACTATGTAGTCGGTTTATGGCAAAGAAAAAAAGGTGGAGATTCAGTAAACAAACTTAATTACTACTTATACTTATATAGACCTATACCTGAAACTACAATACCAGAAACAAATTTACCAGAAAATTAATTTTAAATGATGTATAAACAAAAATTAATAAATTTTTTCTTTTTCTATTTTTTTTGTTTTTTTCTATATTGTAGTGAAAATATTTATTTAATTGATTTTGCATATGTCAAAGTTAATCCAAATTATACAAAAGAAACATTTATACATCAAAAGATTAAAATCGGAAATGAAAAAGGGAAAAAATTTAGTCATTTACAAATTCCTTTTAATTCAGAAAGAGAAAAAATTAAATTTATTGAAGGACAAACATTATTGCCTAACGGGAAGAAAATAAAAATAAAACCTGACGACATAAAAATCGTTACTCCAGCAGAGTTTACAGAATATTCTTCTCTTTACCCAGGTTATAAAGTAATGAGCATAAATTTTCCAGGAGTTGAAATTGGCTGTATCATTGAATACAAATATATAATTTATACTTTTAAACCTTTAATAGAAAAACATTTTTGGGATGGTTTTTATTTTCAATCAACAGAAGAATTTGCTCTTTCCAGATATGAATTAAAAATTCCCAAAAAAATTAAACTTCAAATATATGAAAAAGATATAAAATTATTAGAAAAAAAGGAAAGTTTTGATTATATAACTTATATATGGGAAAAGAAAAATGTTCCTTCCATTATTGAAGAAATTTTAATGCCACCTTTAAGTGAAATTGTCCCAAAAGTTTATGTCTCTACATTTTCGTCGTGGGAAGAAATTGGAAAATGGTTTTTTGAATTAATAAGAGAAGATAAAAATAAAGAAAAAGAAGTTGAAAAATTTGTTGAACAAATTGTCAAAGATAGAAAAACAGAGGAAGAGAAAATTATTTCAATTTATAACTATGTATGTTCAAATATTAGATATGTTGGACTTGAAATGGGAATACATGGATATAAACCACATAGTCCTGAGGAGGTATTAAAAGCAAAATATGGTGACTGCAAAGATAAAGCAAATTTACTTAGAAAAATGCTTGAAGTTGTAGGAATTAAATCATTTATAACACTTGTAAATACAGAAAGAAAAGTTGAAAAAGAAATTCCTTTCCCAGGACAATTTAACCATGCTATAATTGCTGTTTTAAAAGATAATTCATATATATTTCTTGATCCAACTTTAGAAGTTATGAGATATCCTGATATACCCAATTATTTACAAGGTAAATATTCCCTTATATGCAGTGAAACTCCAGAATTAAGAGAAATATCTATTTCAAAACCAGAAAGAAATTTAAGAAAAAGGATAGTTGATGCAATTATAGATGAAGATGGTAACTTAACAGCAGAGGTTAAAATTTTGCCTTGTGGAATTTTTGAAGCGAGTTTAAGAAATTCATTTAGATATTTAAAACAAGTTGAAAGAGAAAGACAATTAGTCAAAGAATTAAATTCAATTCTTCCTAGGACAAGGTTGATCTATTTAGAATTAGAAGGACTTGAATCATTAGAAAATCAACTGATAGAAAAATATAAGTTTTTAACAAATAATTATGGAATAAAAGTTGGAAATAAAATTATTTTTCAACCAATTTTATTAGATAAATTAACAGATTTATCAATTGTTTCTCTTGATGAAAGGAAATATCCTCTAAGATTAAATTTAATTTATAGAAAGGAAGAAATAGTGAATTATAAACTTCCAGAAAAGACCGAAATAGAAGCATTACCTAATTCTATAAATATAGAACAAAATTTTGGGAAATTCTATTTAGATTTTCAGAAAATAGATTCTGGATTAAAATGCACAAGGATTTTGGAAATAAATAAGTTAGAAATAAACCCAAATGAATACCAAGAGTTTAAAGAATTTTATAAAAAAATCTCTTATCTTGATAAACTTCCTATAATTTTAAATATAAAGGAAAAATAGTTCTATTTCTTTATAATTATCTTTGATGGTTTAAAGTATATTTTCATTCTCTCTGGAATAATAATTTCTTCCCCTGTCTTTAAATTTCTTGCCTTTTTAGATTTCATCTCCTTAAAATAAAAAACTCCAAAACCTCTTAGTTCAACTCTTTCCTTATTTTCAAGAGATTTTCTCAATAGATTTAAAAACTCTTCAACAACAGTTTTAACAATTGTTTTATTTAAACCTGTTTCTTCTGAAATTTTTTCTACTATATCTTTTTTTATCATATTAAATCCTTGAAAAATTGCCGGAGGAGGGATTTGAACCCTCACGGAGTTTGAGCTCCACCGGATTTTGAGTCCGGCGCGTCTGCCAATTCCACCACTCCGGCTTTTATTTTATTATACTTAAAATTATTTAAAAATCAATTTCTTATCAAAAAATTCTCCAGATCTTACCTATAGGGTGAGAGGTTGAAATTAAAAAGGTAAAAAGCATTTTTATAAATAGATTTGGTTCAAGAGGGATTATTGTTGACTTTTTAAAAGATAAAGGGTAAATTTAATAAAACATGGAAAAAATTTTATATAGAAGTACAAATAGAAAATCGGATTTAGTAACTTTTAAAGAAGCGGTTTTAAAAGGACAACCTTCTGATTATGGGCTTTTTATACCTTTAGAAATACCCTCAATAAAAAAAGATGAAATAGATTCATTTAAAAATAAACAATATTACGAAATTGCCTTTACTGTCCTATCTAAATTTCTTAAAGATGATATAAACCCAGAAGACCTCTTTAAAATTGTTAAAAATTCTTATAATTTTGAAGTTCCTTTAGCAAAAATTGAAGGAAATTTATATTTACTATATTTAGACAGAGGTCCAACTTTTTCTTTCAAAGATTTTGCAGCAAGATTTATGGCAGGGATTATGGAATATTATGCAAAACAGGATAATTTAAAGTTAACAGTTCTTGTTGCAACCTCAGGAGATACTGGTGGAGCGATAGCAAATGCTTTTTATGAAAAAGAAAATATAAAAGTTGTTGTTATTTTCCCAAAAGATGAAATAACAGAAATACAAAGAAAGCAAATGACAACACTTGGGGAAAATATAATATCTATTGCCTTAAAAGGTAAATTTGACGATTGTCAGAATTTGGTTAAAATCGCTTTTAATGACCCTGATTTGAAAAACTTAACTTCAGCAAATTCAATAAATATAGCAAGATTACTACCACAAAGCACCTATTATTTTTATGCTTTTTCAAGGTTGAATTATGAAAAAGTTTGTTTTTCTGTTCCATCTGGAAATTTTGGAAATTTAATGGGAGGAGTTATTGCTAAAAAGATGGGATTACCTGTTGAAAAATTTATAGTTGCTGTGAATGAAAATGACGAATTCCCGAATTTTTTAAAAACTGGTATCTATAATCCTATAATTCCTCCAAAAAAATGTATTTCAAATGCAATGAATGTTGGACATCCAAGCAATCTTGCTCGGTTAATTGATCTATACGGTGGATGGATTTATGATGAAAGAAATAAAGATGGTAAAATTATAAAATATGGAATTTTAAAAGAAAAACCAGACATGGAAAGTTTGAAAAATGATTTTATTTCATTTTCTATTACAGATGAAGAAGTTGCTGAAACAATTAAAAAATATTACCTAAAATATAAAACTTTACTTGATCCACACGGTGCTGTTGGAATTTGTGCATATGAAAAAGCAAATTTAAATTACCCTGTGATTTCTATTGAAACTGCTCATCCTGGAAAGTTCCCTGAAGTAATAGAAAAAATACTTGGATTTGAACCTGAAATACCTAAAGATTTAAAAAATTTGATTTCTAAAAAAGAAAAATATACTATTCTTGAAAATAGTTATAAAGAGTTAAAGGACTTTCTTTTGGATTTAAAATGAAATACAAATATATAGTTTTGATTATGGATGGAGCAGCAGATTTACCCATAGAAGAATTGAATAATAAGACACCTTTGCAAGTAGCCAATAAACCAAATATAGATTATTTAACAAAAATTGGGTGCTCAGGAATGTTTAAAACCATACCAGATGACTTTATTACAGATTCAGGGGTTGCAAATCTTTCTATACTTGGATATGACCCTAAAAAAGTTTATACTGGTAGAGGGGTACTTGAAGCATATTCAAATGGGATTGAACTCAAAGAGGGAGAGATTGCTTTCAGATGTAATTTTATAAATGTCTATGAAGGCAAAATTAAAAGTTATTCGGCAGGTTACATCTCAAAAGAAGAAAGTATTGAATTGATTGATTTTTTAAATAAAAAATTAGGAAATGAAAGAGTTAAATTTTATTCAGGTTTAGGTTTTAAAAATATTCTAATTCTTAAAAATGATTTTTCAGAGGAAATAAAGTGCTATCCACCTCATGATTATCAGGGTTATGAGATAGAAAAAATCATGGTTGAAGGTAAAACAGAAAAAGGAAAAAAAACGGCAAAATTTTTAAATGATTTAATAATTGATTCAAACAAATATCTTGAAAACCATCCTGTAAATTTAAAAAGAGAAAAAGAAGGAAAAGAAAAAGCAAATTACATCTGGCCTTGGTCTCCTGGTAGAAAAGCAAACTTAGAAAAATTTTATGATAAATTCAGAATCAAAGGTTCAATAATTTCAGCAGTAGATTTAATTAAAGGTATAGGGAAGATGATTGGTTTTGAAGTAATAAATGTCCCTGGAGCAACAGGACTTTGGAATACAAACTATGAAGGAAAAGCAAAATATGCAATTGATGCTTTGAAAAATCATGATTTTGTTTATGTTCATGTTGAGGGAATTGATGAAGCAAGTCATGACGGAAATCTTGAATTAAAAATAAAATGTATTGAAGATTTTGATAGAAGATTGGTTAGAATTATACTTGAAAATATAGATATGAAATCTCATTGTATTGCAGTTCTTCCAGACCATTATACACCTGTAAAAATTAGATCACATAAACAAGGTTATGTCCCTTTTTCAATTTATTCACCAGAAGAAAAACCAGATAATGTAGAAAGATTTGATGAAGAAAGTTGTAAATCTGGGAAATTTGGTTATCTTGAAAAAGACCAATTTATTAAGACACTTTTAAAACAATGTATATAATTATTATTGGATGTGGGAAAATTGGTGCTTATTTAGCAAAATTACTTGATAAAGACCACAATGTTGTTGTAGTTGATAAAGAAGAAAAAAGTTTTGAAAAATTAAGAGATTTTAATGGTTCTATTTTTGTAGGAGATGGACTTGATATAGATGTACTTAAAGAAGCAGGAATAGAAAAAGCAGATGCTATAGCAGTAGTAACAAGTAATGATAATGCAAATATAGTAATAGGGCAAATAGCAAAAAAGAAATTCAACATATCAAAAGTAATAATTAGAATTTCTGATCCTGAGAAAGAAGAAATATGTGAGTATCTTGGCATAGAAACTATAAATACTACATCTATAATTGCATCACTTCTAAAAGACGGATTAAGTAAAAAAGTTGCCATAAAACACTTAATAGAAAATGGTGACCTTACAATTGTTGAGATAAATAGTGAAATTTTCATAAATAAAAAAATTAATGAAATAAGAAGAGAAGAGTTGATACCAATTGCTGTAATCAAAAATGATAAAAGTATTATACCTGATGATAATTTTATAATTGAAAAAGGTGATATAATTATAGGTATAACTAAAAAAAATCTTTTGAATAAAATGAAAAGGATTTTGAAATTATGAATGTAATAATTGTTGGGGCTGGTAATGTTGGATATTATCTTGCTGAAAGATTGAGTGATAAAAATTATGTAGTTTTGATAGAAAAAGAACCAAAATTAAGTGAAAAGGTTGCAGAAAAATTAAATTGTCTTGTTATAAATGGAGATGGATGTAACCCTGAAATTTTAAAAAAAGCAGGGATTAAAAAAGCAGATGTGGTTGCAGCAGTTACAGGAAATGACGAAGATAATTTAATCATATGTCAGATAGCAAAGGAGATATTTAATGTTAAAAGAGTTGTTGCAAGAATAAATAATCCAAAAGATGAAAAAACATTTTATGAACTTGGTGTGGATGTTGCAATAAGTGGCACATCTTTACTTGCAAAAGTTATAGAAGAAGAAGTAAATTGGGAAGATTTTGTTACACTTTTTACTTTTAAAAGGGGAAAATTATCAATTTTAAGAATTGATTTGCCTGAAACTTCTCCAATAATAAACAAAAAGTTTAAAGAAATTCAACTTCCAGAGGATTCTGTTATTGTTGCAATAATAAGAGAAGATGAGTTTATAATTCCAAAAGATGAATTTGTCTTTTTAGAAAATGATGAGGTTATTGCAATTACAAAAGTAGAAAATGAATCTCTTTTACTTAATTCATTAATAGGAGAAGTTGAAGAAAAATGAGAAAAGTTTTCAAATATCTCCGAATTTTAGGAAATAGTATAACTGGAATTTTATTAGAAATTATTTATCTTTTATTTTTTTTCGTAATTATATTTTTTTCAAATCTTTTTCTTTTTATTTTAATAAAATAACCTAAAAATGATACCTCAATTTTCCAGAGATGATTTAAAGGGAATTTTACATTATACAGGAAAATTGATAATTCTTTTAGGATTTTTAATGCTTGTCCCTTTATTTATTGGATTAATTTTTAAAGAATGGAATGCATCTCTTGATTTCGTTATCGTATCTCTTTTTTCAATTTTCTTAGGATATTCCTTAATTACAATCTTTACAGAAGAAACAGAGTTAAACTGGCGACAGAGTATGAGTATTACCTCATTAATATGGTTAATTTATATGTTTATAGGCGCTATCCCTCTTTTTCTATCAGGCCATTATAATTCGTATTTAGATGCTTGCTTTGAATCAATGAGTGCTTTTGCAACAACTGGACTTATTTTGGTTAAAGATCTTGATCATATGGCTCATTGCTATAACTTTTGGCGTCATTTTATGTGTTTTATCGGTGGACAGGGCATTATTGTTGCAGGTATATTGATATTCTTTAAAGGTTCAAGTGCATTTAAAATATATGTTGGAGAAGCAAGGGAAGAAAAAATACTTCCTAATGTTGTTCAAACAGCTAAATTTATATGGCTTGTTAGTATCTCTTATATGCTAATCTTTACCTTATTTATAGGAATAATAAACATTATTCATGGTTTTTCCCCCCCTCGTGCTTTTTTTCATGCAATATGTATATTTATGGCTGGTTGGGATACTGCTGGTTTTGCAGTGCAATCACAAAATATATCGTATTATCATAATCCAATAATTGAAATAATAACTTTAATAATTGTATTGTTAGGCGCAATAAATTTTGGACTTCATTATGTTGTCTGGACAGGAAAATTTAGAGAAATTTATAGAGATGATGAATTAAAAGTTTTCTTGATAAGTATATTGATTTTAACATTTTTTGCATTCTGGGGATATGTAAAAGTAACACCAGAACAGAATTTTCTTTCAAATCTTAGATTTGTCTTTTATCACATTGTCTCTGGACATACAGGAGTTGGATATACAAATTCTGACTCGTTTTTTTTAAAAAATTGGCCTGAAATCTCTCTTTTATTTGTTATTATTGCAATGGGACTTGGAGGTTGTTCTTGCTCTACATCTGGAGGTATCAAGATGCTAAGAGTTCTTTTTATAATTAAAGAAATCAAAAAGGAAATAAAAATTTATACTTCTCCTGGTTCTGCTATTGTTTTTGAAAAATTTCATCATATAAGAGATATTCAATTAGCTGATTCCCATATTAAAACATCCTCTGTAATAACAATATTATATATTTTTACCTATCTTTTAGGCGGAATAATTGGAACTACTTATGGATACCCATTTTTACATTCACTTTTTGAATCAACATCTGCATGTGCTAATGTCGGACTTTCTGTTGGAATAACAGGACCATCAATGCCAAATTTGCTAAAAATTGTATACATTATGGAAATGTATATGGGAAGATTGGAATTTATGATTTTTTTTGTTTTTATAAGTTATTTGATATCTTTAAGGAGTCCTGAATGAAAAAATTTTTTATACTTTATTTTCTCATCAATTTGTTCTTATTTTCAGAAAATCTTGTAAATATTAAAGATTTATATCAAAAAAGTAAAAGGTATGATAACAAAATAGTAAGAATTAGAGGAGAAGCAATAGGAGAAAAAATAAGAAGAGGGAAAGAAATTTGCATTAATATTAAAGATGAAAATGAAGATTATGTTATTGGAGTTATCTTAGATAAAAAAATGTCAGAAATAATTGAAAATTTAGGAAGGTATAAAGTTAAAGGTGATATTGTTGAAATAGAGGGAATTTATTATGAAAACTGCCCATTTCATTTAGGAAAAAGAGATATACATGTGATGAAAATTGAAGTGGTTTTGAAAGGAGAAAAATACACTGAACAAATTAGTATCCATAAAGTCATTTTTTCTCTTTTCCTTGTTTTCTGTGTAATATTTGTAATCTATTATTACCACAAAGTTTCACCAATTAAATAATGTCTTAATCCTTCTTTAATTTTAACCTTTATAATTTCACCCAATAAATCTTTCTCTAAATTAATAAGGACAGGTTTATTATTAGTTGTTCTTCCAATATAGAAACTTTTCTTTTTATAACTTTTTTCCTTTATAAAAACATCTTCAATTTTCCCTTCCATTTCTTTGTTTTTAAATAATGATATTTTGTCCTGTAAATTTAAAATTAAAGAATGCCTTCTTTCTTTATCCTTCTGAGGCACATTGTCCGGAAATCTATTAGCAGTTGTTTTAGGTCTTGGAGAATATTTGAAAATATAAAGTTCATCAAATTGAATTTTTTCTATAAGATTATATGTCTCCTGAAAATCTTCTTCTTTTTCATAAGGGAAACCAACAATAATATCAGAAGTAATTGAAATATCTTTAACTTTACTCCTTGCTTTTTCAACAATTTCTATATATTTTTCAACTGTATAATTTCTATTCATAAGTTTTAGAATTTTATTTGAACCTGATTGTACTGGAAGGTGAAGATGTTTGTAAAGTTTTGAAAGATTTACAAAGCACTCAATTAATTCATCTTGTATATCCTTAGGGTGAGAAGTTAAAAAACCAATTCTATTAATTCCTTCAATATTATGAACTTTATAAAGTAAATCAACAAAATTTTCTCCTATATCTTTCCCATATTCGTTCACATTTTGTCCTATTAAGATAATTTCTTTAACTCCCTGTTCAATAACTTTTTTTACTTCTTCTATTATTATTCTAACCGGTTTACTTACAAGTTTTCCTCTTGTATATGGGACAACACAATAAGAACAGAAATTTTCACATCCTTTTGTGATTGTAATAAAACAAGAAGTTTTTCTATCTTTTAATGGTAGTATAAAATCTGTAAAAAAATCCTTATCTTCTTCTAATATAACCATTTTCCCTTCTTTATAAATTTTTAAACTTTCAACAAACTTTTTATATGAATTAGGTCCACAAATTATATCTATAAAATCATATTTTTTAAAAATTTCATCTTTATATAATCCAGGGATACATCCTACAAGACAAAATTTTTTATTGTTCTTGGAATTCTTTATTGAACTTAAAAAAGAAATGGCTCTATTTTCTGCATGTTTTCTCACCGAGCAAGTATTTACAATTATATAATCTGCTTCATCTAAACTGTTAACTTCACAAAATCCCTCTTTTTCCAAAAATACTCTTAATCTTTCTGAGTCATAAAAGTTCATCTGACATCCATATGTCTTAATGAAAAATTTTTTGTTCATCTTTAAAATTATACCTTCTTCAGTGAAAATATAGAACCGATTACCAAACCTATTAAAGAAAAGGAATTGATTCTAAATTGAATAGAAAAAGAAAGATTAAAAATGATAAGGTCTAACTGTTTTATTTCCCAAATTGGAGAAATATGGTTTGAGAAAAAATTATAAAAAGTTGTGTGTTGAGGTAATATTAATAAAATCATCTCCCCTATACAAGTTCCAATCATAGTAGATAAAAATAAAATTAAAAGTATATAAACCATTCTCATATTTTAAATTATATCATGAAATTATATTTTTGAAAAAATAGATTTATTGACTTTCGGTCGCATACTTGTTAAAATATTAATTAAGCGCCTGTAGCTCAATAGGATAGAGCATCTGCCTTCTAAGCAGAGGGTTGCGCGTTCAAGTCGCGCCAGGCGCATTTTTTACAGGGCCGTTAGCTCAACTGGCAGAGCGGCGGACTCTTAATCCGTAGGCTGCAGGTTCAAGTCCTGCACGGCCCAAATTTTTAATCGTTAAAATATTTTTAATTTCGGATTAACAATTTCTCCATTTAATATTGCAAGACCTGTTTTCAATCCATAAGATGTTTCTATAGATTTAATTCCTTTATTTGCGAGTTGTAAGATATATTTTTCTGTTACATTACATAAAGCAAATGTTGAAGTCCTTGGTACTATACCTGGAATATTAGGTACACAATAATGAATAATTCCTTCATAATTATAAATTGGTTGTTTATGTGTAGTTGGATGACTTGTCTCAAAAACACCACCTTCATCTATAGAAACATCAATCATTACTGTTCCCTCTTCAATAATTTTTAAATCTTCTTTTTTTATAAGTTTTGGTGGTCTTCTTCCAGGGATTAAAACAGCCCCAATAATCAAGTCCGCCTTTTTTATAGAATCTTTTATATTTTTTTCATTTGAATAGAGTATTTTAACTTTTGGAAGCACTTTTTTTAGAAACTTCATTCTTACTTCATTTATTTCAAGAATTGTAACTTCTGCCCCAATTGAATCTGCAATTTTAGCAGCATTATAACCAACATTTCCGCCACCTAAAATCACGACTTTACCACATTTTACTCCTTCTGCTCCTGAAAGAAGTATACCTTTTCCACCATATTCTTTTTCAAGATATTTCATACCTTGTTGAACGCTCAATTTTCCTGCGATTTCACTCATTGGTTTTAAAATTACAAAAACACCATTTTCTTCTAAAAGTTCATAAGCGATACAGGTTGCTTTCTTTTTAATAAGAGTTTCTGTCATTTCTTTATTTGAAGAAAAGTGAAAGAATGTAAATAAAATCTGTCCTTCTTGAAGTAAATCATATTCTAAAGGTAATGGTTCTTTAACTTTAATAATCAATTCTGAATTTTTAAAAATATAAGAATGTTCTTCACATATTTCTGCACCACTTTTCTCATAATCAATATCTTTTATCCCTGCACCTAAACCAGCATTCCTTTCTATAATAACTTTATGCTTCTTTTTTACAAGTTTTTTTACTGTTTTAGGTAAAATCGCAACTCTATATTCTTCTTCCTTTATTTCCTTTGGTATACCTATTATCATTTCTGCATTTCCTCTATAATCTCAATTATTGAATCTGCCATATATTTCAAATCCTCTTTTTTAAAATCGTATAATGGTAAATGTGTAAATCTGTGTAAAAATACTTCTTCTGCATTAGCCCGATGCCTCATTGATAAACAAGCACCACCGATTGCTCCTATTTCTTCTCCAAAATTAGATATTTCAATTTTTATAGGATAATTATACACCATATTTGCTTTTATTTTCCCAAAAATCAAATCAAAGAAATCTTTAAAAATTAGAAAATTTTTATCAAAAATTATCATTTCTGGATTAAATAAATTAATTAAATTACCTATAGAAACTGCAAATATTTCAAAAATTTCATCTATAATTTTTTTAATTTCAGGTTCACCAGATTTATATTTCTCAAGCACTAAATATATATCTAACATTTTTCCTGTTTTTGCTTTGATATTATTTAAAATATTAGGAACACTTGCAATACTTTCAAGACATCCTTTTTTCCCACATTTACATATTTCATCTCTTCCAACTATTTTTATATGACCAAACTCACCCGCAACTCCACCTATCCCATGAATTACTCTGCCATCGCTTATAATACCGCAACTAATTCCATCTCCATATTCA